>JANYFO010000229.1 GCA_025362635.1 Gemmatimonadaceae bacterium
GCTGCTACCTTCGGGGTCCTGACGGGATTGGCGGGCTGGTGCCCTCCGGGACCCGGAGCTCTAACAAGCTAGTCGATGGGCTTTCGTGAGCGAAGGGGGTTAGCCGGCCATCTACGACAGCGATTCGGCGATCGCTTGCACCAAGAACGGCGCCGTAGCGACGATCAACTCCATTGGCGCGTCAAGATGCGTTACCGCGCGAATACGACTCGGCGTCCACGCAGAAACACGGACGCCGAGGGCGTGTGCGCGTGCGACGATGGCGTCGGCGCATGGTGAGGGAAGGTCGAGCATCACGATGTTGGTGTCCGGTTGCACCACCGTCGCCCCACCGACGCCATCAATGGCCTTCGCCAGATAGCGCGCAGCTTCGTGGTCGTCCGCGAGGCGGACCAAATGATGTTCGAGTCCATAAATCGCTGCAGCCGCAAGCACGCCACTCTGGCGCATACCACCACCGAGGCGCTTCCGAATTTTATACGCGCGCGCGATGTGTTCGGCGCTGCCAACCAACGCTGCGCCAACCGGTGCTCCAAGTCCCTTGGAAAAAGACACCATCACCGTATCTGCACACGATGCAAAATCGGCAAGTGCGGTGGCAGTTGCTGCGGCCGCATTCCAAAGCCGTGCGCCGTCGAGATGCACTGGAAGTCCGGCCGCCCGCGAGACGTCGCACATCGCTCGCGATGTTTCGAGCGACGACACGACTCCGCCCGCGCCATTGTGCGTATTTTCGTAGCAAACGAGCGACGCGTCCATGCCCTGCGCCGAAAATGGTCGGAATGCTGCGGCTAAATCGGTTGCACGCATAACGCGCGTTGCACCTCGAACCGGGTACAACTGCACACCAGCCAACGCCGATGCTCCAGCCATTTCCCAGTGCACGATATGGGATTCTGCGTCCACAAAAATTTCGGTGCCGGGCCGCGTGTGTAGCCAAATAGCAGCCTGATTTGCCATCGTGCCGGTTGGAAAAAACAACGCTTGTTCCTTGCCCAATCGCTCGGCCACCATGGACTCAAGGCGACGCGTGGTGGGGTCGCCATCCAGCACATCATCGCCCACGTCCGCATCTGCCATTGCGCGACGCATGGCGGCCGTAGGTTTGGTGACCGTATCACTTCGGATGTCGATCAAGGGGCGCGTGCTGTGGTCGTGCAAAGCGGTCACTTTTTTTTGCGTGCAGGGGGTCGCATGGGCACGAAGGACTCGATGGACTCGATCGATTCGATGCGGCGACGATCGATCGCGTGTGCGACTTCGCCGCCAATGAGGAAAAGTAACGCGCCGTAGTACGTCCAGAAGACAACGGCGACAATTGCAGCGATTGAGCCCGTGTAAAGGGAACTGGGATTGAGTTGCTGCACGAGTATCGCAAATACATGGCGCGCAATTTCGAAAAGCAATGCCGCGACGCCAGCGGCGACGACCGCGGTGCGGATGCTCGGTCGATGTCGCGGCAATCCGCGATACAAGGCCAAGAATAACAAGAACACCACAACAATCGCGACCAATCGTCCGAAGACATATGCGATGCCGCTCATTGCGGATTCGCGCAATCCCAATCCGACGAGAAACGCCAAGCCGTGCGTGGTAGCAAGGTCAAGATATGTGGAGAACACCACGTACACGACAACGGCAACCGTGGTGACAATCGTGGCAACAAAATCGAACACTTTTCCAACGACAATGCCGTGATCCACATGCTCAAACACTAGAGAAAGACAACTGCGGAGCGATCCGAAAAGTCGCGTGGAAAACCACGCGAAGCTGATGGCCGAATATATCCCAATGGCGCCGCGTGTACGGAGGACGTCCGCGACGATACCGCGTAAAAGTGTAGTTGTTGCACCAGGATTGTTCGGCAGCAGCGCTTCGACTAAACCCGTGACCGTCGATGCCGCTTCCTCTGACGAACTACCAAGCAAAAACGATAAGCCGGTAATGAGGACGAGGATAAGCGGAACCAACGCGAGCAACACGTTAAACGCGAGACCACCAGCTAAGAACAAGACATTGTCCTTCGCGCCTTGATTCCAGACGCGAAGGACAATGTTGCCTACCGCGTTAACCCTCGCTCTTAGCGCCGTCAGCGGAATCCTGAACGATATCCGACGCTGCATTGCTCAAATGCGCGTCGTCGTGATGAGGGCGTCTCGCGTCGGCGGCGCGCGACTCACGGTACGCACGACGACTGTCGGCGTACGCACGTTTCGAATCGGCAACGGCACGCTCAAGATCTGCGCGCGCGTCAAGCGCGGCCTCGCGCGCCGCATCGACGGCGTCCCCAAGTGCTTGTGTACGAGAACCAACGGCATCCTTGGCACGCGTGACCTGCTCGTCAAAACGCGACCGTGTACGCCCCATACCGTCGGTGATGGTCTCACCGAATTCGTTGGTCATCGCTTTTACGCGTCGACCCGCGCGACGCGCTTCGCGCTGCAACCGCTCACGTGTTTCTTCACCACTGGCCGGTGCGAAAAGCAGCGCCGCGCCAGCGCCGATCGCCAGCCCCAGCAACATCATGCCCGCGCCGACACTACCGCCATCACGCTTAATCACCACTACACGTTCATCGTCGTACTCATCCTGTCGAGACATGCGTTGCTCCTGCCGCAGCGCGGCGTATGTCAGTCGCTTAAATCCGCATCGTCCGGTGCCGCGACAATCGTATTGGCACCATCAGGCAGCGGGCGGTGCTGTTCAGGTGCCGACACGTACTGCGCGACCATCGCACGAGTGCCGGCGATCCCGAGCTGATTAAAAAGGAACGTGAACTTCGCGTCGTACGCCGCCGCGAGTGCGGCACGGACGTCGGCGGGCAAACTCCAGAGCTGACGCTTGAACGGACCGATCGCCTTCTTACGCGTCTTGTAAAAGAACTGTTCCGCACTGTCGGTTGGCTTGCGTTCTTCTTTCGCGTTGATCTCCAGCCACGCGTACATTTCGTCACGCGTTGCTGCAGGCAGATGATCGTACAACATGTTCTGAAAATTGGTGGCGAGATGAATCTCAGCCGTTTCCGTGCGCGGAAAATTGTGAAACGCCGTGTCGGGCAACGTTGACGCGCCATGCTGCACAGCGCCCGAAAGCCCATATCGTTCACGAGAAATTTTCGAGAGTGACTGGAGCGTATCGAGATCGAGCTTTACGTCAGCGATTGAGCCATCGGACAAGACAACCCCACCGTGCGACGTACCAGACTGAACGGAGATTTTGGATAAACCCGCCATATTCCCTCCCTGTGCACGCAATGTGCCAACGTAGCCGTCCATAAACGCTTCCAACTCTGCGGCGGTAGAATTTTCTGTGCCAACTTCACCAATCTCGCCACCAATAGAAATGGTCACACCCGACGGCTCCTCGGCACGAACGGCGCGCGTAATGTCCACACACACTTCATAGTTCAGCCGCTGCTGCTCCGCCAACGTGGTCTTGGAGAGATCAACCAATGTCGAGGTGTCAACGTCGATGTTGTAAAAGCCAGCAGCCACAGCCTCTTTCACCAAGGCCTTGACCGCGTTCACCTCAGTGACCGGATCGACCGCGAATTTCTTGTGGTTGACCTGAAAGTGATCACCCTGAATGAAGAGCGGTCCACGAAACCCTTCACGCAATGCTGACCCGATCGCCACGGCCACATACTCCGTTGGCCGTTGCTCGGTGTACGCAATTTCGGACCGTGCGATTTCCAAAATGAACGCACCGGCATCCAGCGCAATTGCGGTCCGAAAAATTGAACGCATCGTGTCGTACGACGACGCCCGAATATTCATCGCGGGAACGGTGAATCCGTGGCATTTCCCCTGTCCTCGCGCCGCATACAGATCGTGAATCGACGCCGGTCGAACCCCGACGGCTTGACCGATTTCCCACAACAGCCAACGCGCCACGTTGCGCTCGCCTTCGTCGCCAAAGACCGCTTGGCGCACCAGCGCGTTCATATGTGCAGACTGCAACGCGGCCGGATCGAGCACGCGTACGTGACCGGCATCTACGGTTACGGCACCGCCAAACAATGCAGACGAAGACGTCGAGGTATGTGGCATTCGTGGGAGCGGTTGGATAAGTGGCTTCTCAGCCGATGATCGTTGAACATCCGGAATTCGTGCTACCAACTTCCTATGACCGGGGCACCCGCGGCAAGGCTGTTTCCACGATTTTGCGCGTCAGACGCGCCAACGAGGATCAGGCTTAGGCAATGCATCCCACTCGGCGCGCGCTGCATCGCTGCCCGGCCGACCAAGCATGGCATATGCGAAATTCTTGCCAAGCTCAACACCGGGCTGATTGAATGCGTCTACGCCATACAGTGAACCCGCGTAGGCCGTTGCGAGTGCGAAGAGCTGCATGAGCCCTCCGACATGCCATGCATCGATGGCATCAATGTGCAAGGTGGCATTGAAGCGACCGCGTGCGGCCAGCGCTCCTGCTGTAGCGCGCTGCTCGATGTCGAGAAGCGTGCCCAGCGTTCGACCACCGAGGTAGGCGAGCTCGGGAATATCGGCGTGGCGTGACGGAATGAGACCGTCGTTTTGACGTCCGCGTACGGCGACGAACGTAACTGTTTTATCGAGCGGTCCCTCCATGAACAACTGCACTTGCGAATGCTGATCGGTGGCACCGAGCGCGGGAATAGGCGTCGGGCCTGCGTGCGTCCCATCGGGGCGAATTTTGCCAAGCGATTCGGCCCACAGTTGCACGAACCAGAGCGCCAGGTCGCGCAGCGGATCGGCGTACGGCATCAGCGCCTGCACGGCGCGCTGATGTTGCGTGTCGGCGAGCCACTGCAAAACCGCAAATATCCCAGCCGGATTCGCGGCGAGGCTGTCCGATTGCGCTCGTTGCGTCATGTCCGCCGCACCCGCGAGCAGCGCGCGCACATCGATGCCAATCAGCGCGGCCGGCAATAATCCAACAGGTGACAGCACGGAGAAACGACCACCAATGTTGGGTGGAATATCGAGCGTCGTGATGCCTTCAGCGCGTGCAATGCGACGCAACGCACCAACGGTCGGATCGGTGACGAACACGAGGTGTTCTCGCGCTCGTGCCTCGTCCATTGCCGTGGCGAGTGCGTCGCGCACGATAAGGTACTGCGCCATCGTTTCGACGGTGCCGCCCGACTTCGACACAACAAGAACGAGGGTTTGCGTGAGATCGAGTCGCGCCAAGATCGCCGCAATCGTCAGCGGATCGACGTTGTCGAGCACGTGCAGCCGTGGAAATCCGTCGCGCGCTGCAAGATCGAGCGCGTTCCACGAGTACGGTCGGAGTGCCGTACGCAGGGCGATTGGCCCAAGCGCTGAGCCGCCAATCCCCAAGAGCAACACATCGGCGTACTTTCCGCGCGCGTTGTCTGCAACCGCGAGGGTCGACGCGAGCAGCGCTTCATTGGTGGGAAGTGACAAAAAGCCCAGCGTGTCGCGCTTGCTTTCCACGGCGGCATGCGCGGCAGAAAAGGCCTGCTGCGCGCTGGCAAATTGCGATTCGGTAATACCTTGGCCGCTCGCCAGCGCGCCCGCCATCATGTTGGTGAAATCGAAGGCTATGGTCATACGATCACCCTTGCTGTGCGAGTTCAATTACCAGCCCATCGTAGCCGGGGCTGATGCCGACCGGAAGCTCAGCTGCAAGATCGGCGTGGAAATAGTCGTGCGTGAGATGCGTGAGGAACGTGCGTTCCGCGCCGATGACTTGGCTTACCGCGACCGCTTCGGCAATGGACAAGTGCGTGGGGTGCGGCGTTCGCAGCAGCGCGTTAAGCACAAGCACGCGTACTCCCACTAACGCGTCAAGCGCGCTGTCGGGCAACGATTTCGCATCGGTGACATACCCAATCGGACCAACGCGAAACGCCAGGACGTGGGTCCGACCGTGCGGTACTGCGAACGGCAAAATTTCTGTGTTGCGGACGCGAAAGGGAACGCCGTCGACGACCGGCATGAGCACGCCTTCCGGCTTCGTGGTGCCGGGCAGTGGCCGCATGGCGTCGTCAACGATGTATGGGAAACGCCTGCGAATCGTCTCCAGCGTGGCGGCATCGCCGTACATTGGCAGCGCCGCACCACGACGCATCGTGAACGCCCGCAAGTCATCGATGCCATGCAGGTGATCGGCGTGTTCGTGCGTGTAGAGTACCGCGTCGACATGAGAGATTTTCGCCGCAACTAACTGCAGGCGCAATTCTGGCGGAGTGTCAATGAGCAATCGAGTGCCATCATCCGTTTCGATGATGGCACTACACCGCGTACGCTTGTCACGCGAATCTGTCGAGTGACAAATCGCGCACGGGCACGCAACCTGTGGTACACCAAAGCTCGTACCGGTGCCGAGCAATGTGAGCTTCACACCAGTTCAACCTTGAGCAAATTGGTCGTACCGGGCACATCAAACGGCACACCAGCCGTCACCGCCACGCGATCACCTTTCGTGACAAGTCCAAGATCGAGCGCTTCGCGCAACGCCATGGCCACCATGTGATCGTAGCCACGCGCCGTCGGCACGAGTCGCGGCAACACGCCCCACACGAGCGACATTTGACGACACACGCGTGGTTCATCGGTGAGCGCGAGGATGGGTACGCTCGGCCGATGCGATGCGAC
>JANYFO010000233.1 GCA_025362635.1 Gemmatimonadaceae bacterium
CCGTCAAATACTGCATCCGGTAGCAGCAAAATTGTTTTCGCTGCAGGTTGTGGTGCGGCGGTCGTGCTTGTCTGAGCGCGCACGCTGTGCAACGCAGTGCTGCCTGCTGCAACCGACATTAAAATCGCGATGGTGTTCGCACGAACCCGAGGAAAAATCTTCACGTGACAGCTACTCCTTAATCGAGGCGAATTCGCCGGTAGACAGAGCTTTGGGAACGAGTCCGGAGACGCCGCCGGATACGATGAATGCCATCGCGTCGGCGCTCGCAACATCCAACGGAAAGACACGTGTTGCAGGCACGATCAACAATTGACCAGCCCACGCATATGAGTGCGGACAGTACACAGCAACGTCGCCCTCTAACCCAACGTGCGCGAGTGAATGTTGTGTGACAAATCCTACGAAGCGCAGCGCGCCGGCGCCGTCTAACGCAACGAGCACTGGTTTGTCGAAACGCCGCTTCTCACCCACAAACGCGTTCAACAACTCTTTGGTCGAACTGTACAGCAGCCGCACAAATGGAAGTCGTGACAACAGGCGTTCCAAGAGTGCAACGGCCGAGCGTGAGAGTAAACTTGAGCCAACTAAGCCGACGGCGGTAATGAGGACAATAGTTGCCACGAAACCAGCGCCCGGAATGGGCAGGCCGAGCCATCCGTCGACACTTGTGAACAACACCCAGCACACCCACCCGGTAACAACCACGGGAGCCAGCAGTACCAGTCCGCGAGCGAAGTAGCCAAGCAAACGTCCCATCGAATCCCTCACGCAGCCTCTGCCGCGACGTTAGTCTTTTCAGTCGGCGGCTCTTGGTCCCGCGTTGGGATCACCGGCGTCGACCACCCAACATACCTTAATTCTCCGACTTCGATGCGCACTCCTTCCCGCAGCAGGCCTCGTGCGTTCGCGTTGGCGATCGCGCTCCTCATCGCGACACCGTTGGCGCTTACCCCGCTCCGTGCGCAGACATTGGCGCCCGTGTCCAACAATCCGTACACGCGGGTTACACCGTGGTCGATGACGCCGGCTCCGGGCAAGAAGGCGATCACGCAGGACACGTACGACGAGTGGCGCACAATTCAAGGCGCGACGCTTTCGCCGGACGGCAAGTGGACCGTGTATACCGTGTCGCCGGTCGTTGGAGAGGGCGACGTTATGGTCCGCAGCACATCGAGCACGACGGAGTATCGCGCGACGCGTGGATACACTGGGCGACCACAACTTATGGCCGCTGCAGACTCCGCCGCGCAGTTCAGCGCACAGCCTGCGCAATTCAGTGCAGACAGTCGTTTCGTCGCCTATTTGCAGTACGCACCGCGCGCCGAGTTTGAGCGCATTCGCGGACGCAAGGGTGCTCCCGCACCGTCGTCCGCTCTTGGGGTGATGAATGTTGCCGATGGTACTGTGTCGCGCGTAGCACGTGTACGTTCGTTTCGCTTGTCGCGTAACGGTGGTCGATTCGTGGCGTATCTGCTTGAGGACACGACACAACGCAACGGGCCGGGCCTCACGCCTGCGGGTCAAGTCGCTATTGCTCCGCGCCCGCGTCGCGAAACCGGCACGACACTGGTGCTGCGCGAACTGGCGACGGGTACGGAAACGCGCATTGATGGCGTAACCAACTACAGCTTCGATGACAACGAACGTTGGTTGGGCTACACCGTGGCGTCGCGCGATGGTGCCACTGACGGTGCGTATGTGCGCGCGCTTTCTAGCGGCACGAGCACGGCGCTTTTGAATGGTCCGGGTGTCTATCGCAGTGTCGTGTTTGACAGGAAAGGGGAGCAGGCGGTTTTCGTAGCGGACGTCGGCGATAGTGTTGCCCGCGGACGATTTGCGTTGTATCACGCCTCGCTCGTTCCGGCAAAAGGCAAGAGCCTTGCGGCGCGCCGTATCGTCGCCGCAACCGAAGCTCCGGCTGGGTTCCTCATCGCCGAACGTGGTCGTGTGGATTTCACCCGCGAGGGAAACGCAATTTTGTTTTCACTGGGTGCGGTGCCAATGGATTCTATTCCCGCGGACTCACTCGTTGATAAAGCGGTTTACGATCTGTGGCACTGGAAAGACACGAAGATCATGCCGCAGCAAAAGATTGAAGCCGCGCGTGATCGCAATCGCACGCAATTAGCCGTGTATCAGATTGCCACAAACAAATGGGTCAAGCTCGGTAGCGACTCGCTGTTGCAAGTGACGGTGAGTGATGACGGTCGCCGCGCGCTTGCACTGAATCCGGTGGAGTACGCGGTCGCACAGATGTGGGGCGAGGGTGGGAGTGATGCGTATCTCGTTGACGCAACGACCGGTGGGCGAGTACTCATTGCGCGGAAACTCAATTTTGGCGCGCAGCTGTCGCCAGGTGGCGGCTACGTCACGTGGTTTCAGAATGGACAGTGGATGGTCTTCGCGACGGCGACGGGCAAAAAATCCAGTCTTACCGGTAGCGTTGCTGGAGTGAAGTTTCAAGATGAAGAATTTGATTCGCCCGACGTACCGCCACCATACGGCGTTGCTGGCTGGACAACCGGCGAGAAACGGGTCTTGGTCTACGATCGTTATGACGTGTGGGAGATTGACCCGCTGGGTGTGGCGGCTCCACGCAACATGACTGACGGCGAAGGACGTCGGCTCGCGATGACGATGCGCGTCGTCGATCTTGATCCGGAGGATCGATTTGTCGATCCAGCAAAACCTGTGTTGCTGCGCGCGGTGGAAGATGCGACGAAGAACAGCGGGTATTGGCGTGATCGTGTCGGCGTTGATGCGAAGCCTGAACGCGTAGTGATGGGAGCGCGCAACTACGGCGCGTTGCAGAAAGCGCGAAACGCCGAGCAGTATTTGATGACCCAGCAGACCTATCGCGAATTTCCCAACTTGTGGACCGGTGTGTCTCTTACGCAGGTTGCGAAAATCTCCGACGCGAATCCGCAAGATGGCCAGTATGCGCGTGGCTCGGTGGAGCTCGTGTCCTGGCTGAACACCGACGGCATTCCACTCAAAGGATTGCTTTACAAGCCAGAGGGTTTCGACCCGTCAAAGCAATATCCGCTCATCACGTATTACTACGAAAAGCTGTCGGATGGTTTGCACAACTATTCCGCGCCGACGGGTCGCAACGTCGTTAATCCGATGGTTTACAACGCGCTCGGCTACTTGGTGTTCATGCCGGACATTGTGTACACCGACGGACAACCAGGACCGAGCGCGGCGAAGTCAATTATTCCGGGCGTGCAATCGCTGATGGCAAAAGGGTTTGTTGATCCGAAGCGTCTTGGCATCACCGGTCAATCGTGGGGCGGATATCAGACGGCGTACCTCGTGACCGTGACCAACATGTT
>JANYFO010000373.1 GCA_025362635.1 Gemmatimonadaceae bacterium
GTCGCGATGAGCGTTGGCGTGCCTTTCAATAACACCGTCACATTGGCGCGTCTCGCGAAATCACGCAGAACGTCACTTCGCATTTGCCAGTCCAGGGTCGTTGCGACACCGGTAAGTGCAGCGAATTCACCGATGTGCGGCGTGATCACACAATGTGACGCGTTCAAAGTCACCGAGCGTAACATTGCCGCCGCATCATGGGTATCTGTGGCCGCTGTGCCATTCACATCGTACATCGAACACAACGTGAGCGCGTCAGCGTCAAGCAAGACAGGGCGCTCTGCGTTTTCGTGCAACGCGCGCAGCAGCAGGGTCAAAGACGCGCGACCGCGCCCGAGACCTGGTCCAATCGCGAGCGCGTGCGCCCAAGGGGGGCGTACCACGTCATCGGACGGCCACTCGTGTGCAATGGCCGGCGGCACAGCTTGCTGCACCGCGGCGACGCCAGAAGAATCCACCCACACTTTGGCAAGGCCACAGCCGGAGCGCAGTGCGGAACGTGTGGCGAGCATGATGGCGCCGGCCATACCTTCCGCACCACCAACAAGCGCAAGGTGCCCACGCGTGCCTTTGTGCGCGTTCCAGGCAATGGGTGGCAGCGCGCGCTCGAGTGCCGCATCATCGGCCATGCGCCACGCATCGTCATTCAGCGCTACAGCGCCACGCAAACCAATGTCGAGAATCTGCAACACGCCAACATGTGATCGCGCGATCAGCTGGCCGCGCTTAATTGTGCCGAAACTCAGCGTGCGATGTGCGGCAACGCTGCCCGCTGCAATATCGCCGCTTGATGCGTCGAGTCCTGACGGAAGATCAAGCGCCACAAGTTGCGCACCTCGTTCGCGCGCCAAGGCCAGCATTGCGCACGCCACGGCTACGCCATCGCGCAACGATCCGCGGTGTCCTGTCCCGAGCACGCCATCCACCGCCACGACTTCACGACCCGTTGGCGCGCCGTGTACGAGATACGGCGACGCAATTGCACAGGCGTGCTGCGCATCTTCCGATCGGGGAGGAGCGGTGGCGTGCACTCGGACAATAACCCCAGCGCGCGCGAGCTGCGCCGCAACGATGTACGCATCACCGCCATTGTTTCCCGTGCCCACATACAGTGCCACACCATGCGCGAGCCGCTCTGGAAATGCGCGTAGAATGTCAGCGGCAGCAACGGTACCGGCCTGCACCATCAGCGCAAACGATGCGGAGCCGCCGCGGATGGCTGCGTGATCGCGGGCTAAAGCCTCTGCCGCGGATGTAACGCGCAGTCGTGACCCGCGCATCAGATCAGACGTGCGTGGTACTCCACGGATACTCCCGCTCAAACGCATCTTCAAAAGCGAAGACACCAATAAAATCATCTCGCGAATCGTGCGGCTGACTAATTAGCAAGCCCATATCGACCAGCGTGAACACAATATCACCAATGTCGCTTGTTGAGCGAACGCCCCAATGTTCAAGCACGATGCGCGCTGTGACACCAAAGCGTTGTAACGCCAGCGTGCGGCATGACCGCGCGAGTTCCGGCCCCGTGATGTGGCGCCGCTCGGTGAGGTGTGTCTGCGAGTGTTCAAGTGCGGCGAGCACAAACATGTACGCGCGCTCGTCAAAGCGCGGTTCTCGCAGTCGAATTTGCTCCATGATGCCATCGCGAAACGCCAGCTCGGTCACTGCGGCTGCTCCCTCACACGGTACACTACGTTGATATCGACAAATGACGAACGGCAACCGCGCGATGCAACCGCCGTTTGCTCACCTTTAAATGATGCAGGCACGCCGCGGGAGCCACAATGCCTTGCGTTACCCAACCGCACGATACAGCGGATAGCGATCCGCCAACACCTTCACGTCTGTGCGTACCGCGGTAACAGTCGCCGCATCTTCGGGCGAGAGCAGCACACGATCGATCAACGACGCAATCTGTTGCATCGCGTCTGCGTCCATGCCGCGCGTAGTCACCGCTGGCGTACCAATGCGAATGCCACTGGTGACAAACGGAGACTGCGTTTCCTTTGGCACTGTATTTTTGTTGACAGTGATACCGGCCAGATCCAACACCTTCTCGGCCGCCTTACCCGTCAAGTTCTTACTGCGTAGATCGACCAGCATAAGGTGATTGTCGGTGCCGCCCGAAACGATGTGATATCCACGTTCCATGAGCGCAGACGCTAACACTTGAGCGTTGGTGACCACCTGCCGACAATACGCGGTAAACTCGGGCTGGAGTGCTTCACGAAACGCGACGGCCTTCGCTGCAATCACGTGCTCCAACGGACCACCCTGCATACCGGGGAACGTCGCCTTGTCGACCGCTTTCGCATGCTCCGCTTTGCACAAAATGATGCCACCACGCGGACCGCGCAGCGTCTTGTGCGTCGTGCTCGTCACAACATCAGCAAACGGCACGGGCGACGGATACACACCAGTGGCAGCGAGGCCAGCAAAGTGCGCCATGTCTACCATAAACAGTGCGCCGATTTCCTTCGCCACATCGGCGAAGGCCTGCCAATCAATCGTGCGGGAGTACGCACTGTATCCTGCGATAATCATCTTCGGCTTGTGCTCACGCGCCTGCGCGCGCATCTGCTCGTAGTTGATGATGCCGTCATCAGTCACGCCATACGACACGGCCTTGTACAACAATCCGGAAAAGTTCACCGGCGAGCCATGTGTCAGATGACCGCCCTGCGACAAATCCATGCCAAGAAACGTGTCGCCAGGCTTCAAGAACGCGAGGAAAACTGCAGCATTCGCCGATGCGCCACTGTGCGCCTGCACATTCACATGCTCGGCACCGAACAACAGTTTTGCGCGATCGATCGCCAGCTGCTCCACTTTATCCACGACCTCGCAGCCGCCATAGTATCGCTTACCCGGCAAGCCTTCGGCGTACTTGTTTGTCAGCGGCGATCCCATTGCCTCCATCACCGCGGGCGACACGAAGTTTTCGCTGGCGATGAGTTCGAGTCCATCACTCTGTCGAACAATTTCGTCCTCGATCAGGTGCGCAATTTCAGGATCGGCTGACAGGAGCGCCGCGCCCGGTGGGCAGCGATCCCATAAGTGCCATGAGGCGCTCACGCCGACGTGCTGTTTTTCACTCACGATGTGCTCTCCGCACTGTCGGTGTCGTCGCGCTCAATCTTCTCAATGCGACGGAGATGTCGCCCGCCTTCAAATTCAGTGCTCAGCCAGGTTTGTAAAATTTCCAGTGCGTCTTCATCAGAAATAAAACGCGCTGGCAACACGAGGACATTCGCATCGTTGTGTTTGCGCGACAGCGCCGCGATTTCCGGTGTCCACACCACGGCGGCACGTACGCCCGGATAACGATTCGCCACGTACGACATGCCGAGCCCTGTCCCGCACAGCAGTATGCCGCGCTCTGCGGCGCCCGTCGATACTTCTTGCGCGAGTGGATGTGCAAAATCTGAATAGTCAGAACTTGCCGTACTATGCGCGCCGATATCCTCGACGGCGAAGCCACGTTCGACTAGCGATGCGCGTAAGCGCTCCTTCATCTCAAAACCAGCGTGATCGGACGCGATGGGAATGCGTTCGCCAGGATGTGCGATGTTTGCCATGATCAGGTCTCGCGATTGGGGTACTGTGGCCATGTCCGCAGCATGCCGTGCACTGCTGTAATTCGCTGCTCGGCAACACGATCAGCCGCTTTGTAGGTCGGAATATTTGTGGCTTTGGCGAGGCGGAACACGCTCAGCACCGTATGGTAAATCTCGTCTGCCTTACGCAGCGAACGTTCGCGATTCCACCCCGTCAATTCGCTATAAACGTTAATCACCCCGCCCGCGTTTGCCACGTAGTCCGGCGCGTACAGAATTCCCTTTGCTTCAAGCGCGTCGCCATGACGATCTTCAAGCAACTGATTATTTGCGGCACCAGACACAATTTCCACCTGTAATCGCGGAATGGTATGGTCGTTGATCACGCCGCCTAGCGCACAAGGCGCGAAAATATCTGCTTTCACACCGTAAATGTCAGCGAGCGCAACGACTTTCGCGCCGGTCGCATCGACAACACGTTGGATTCGCGCGGTGTCAATGTCCGTAATCACAAGGAGCGCACCGGCGTTGTGAAGCTCAATGGCGAGGTGGTATCCCACATGACCACAGCCTTGCAAAGCAACGGTGCGCCCTTGCAAAGAATCGTTGCCCCAGCGCTCAAACGCGGACGCCTGAATCGCGCGAAACACTCCGTGCGCTGTCACCGACGACGGATCGCCGGACTTGGAGCCGATGCCGGTTACGTACTTCGTTTCCATGTGCACGAAGTCCATGTCTTCGACGGTTGTTCCGACGTCCTCCGCGGTCACATACCGTCCGCCGAGAGAATCGACGAATCGTCCGTGCGCGCGAAAGATCATTTCGCGATTGACCGTTGTGTTATCGCCGATGATCACCGACTTACCACCACCCAAGTTGAGACCAGCGACGGCATTCTTGTACGTCATGCCGCGCGAAAGCCGCAACGCGTCTGTGATCGCGTCCTCGTCGGTTGCGTAGTTATAAAAGCGACAGCCGCCGAGTGCGGGGCCAAGCGTTGTATCGTGGATCGCGATAATACCGCGGTAGCCTGTGGCCTTGTCGTGGCAGAGCACCACCTGCTCGTGCCCCATGTCGGCGATCGTTTCAAAAAAGCGCATCAGTCTTAGTCCGGAAGAGAGCCGTCGGCACACGCGGCAGCGGCCAGCACTTCACGCGCGATCACCATGCGCTGCACCTCCGAGGTACCCTCGTAGATTTCAGTGACTTTGGCATCACGAAAGAAGCGTTCGACGGGATAGTCAGTGACGTACCCGTAGCCGCCGAGAATTTGTATGGCTTGCGTTGTAACCCACATCGCGGTTTCGCTGGCGAAGAGTTTCGCCATGGAACTGAAACGTGTGATTTTTTCACCACGCTCCTTCGCCGCCGCGGCTGCATGAAGCAGCGTACGCGAAGCGGTAATACGGGTTGCCATATCGGCAAGCTTAAACTGAATGGCTTGAAACTCAGTGATGGGCCGGTCAAACTGTTTGCGATCGACCGCATAACGCATCGCCGCTTCAAGAGCCCCGCGCGCGATGCCAATGGCCTGCGCTGCAATGCCCAACCGACCATGATCCAACGAGCCGAGCGCGTAAATTAGGCCTTTCCCTTCCTCGCCGAGGAGACGATCACCCGGCACTCGGCAATCGTTGAGGATGATCTGCAGCGTTGGTGAGGCACGCAATCCCAACTTCGATTCCTTTTTGCCCAGTTGGAAGCCGGGTAAATCGGGTGTGAGAATAAAAGTAGAAATGCCCTTCGCACCACGACGCGCATCAGCCGTATCTGTGCGTGCCATACACAGAATTACACCTGCTTCGTTGCCATGCGATACCCAGGCTTTCGTGCCCGTGAGTATCCAATCGTCGCCATCACGAACGGCCTGACAACGCAACGACGCCGCGTCGGACCCTGCTTCTGCTTCGGACAACGCAAACGCACCGATTGTTTCGCCACGCGCCATCGGACCAAGAAAGCGCGCGCGCTGCGCTTCAGTGCCGAAGTTGAGAATCATTTGCGTGGGCAACGAATTGTGCACGCTTAACAGCACGGCCGCGGATGCATCGACGACGGCAATTTCTTCGAGGGCTAATAAATAACTTTGCGCATCCAGTGCGAGTCCATCATACGCTTCAGGGGTGAGCATGCCGAAAAACCCGAGTTCGGCCATCTGCGCGACCATGCTGCGATCGAAGCGAGATTCGCGATCACGTTCAGCGGCGAGTGGGGCCAGTTCACGCTGCGCAAACTCGCGCGCTAGCGTCTGAATTTGCTGTTGCGTTTCGTTGAGATGTATCAGCGACATACGTTGGTGAGCGCGATCAGTAGGTGTAGAAACCGCGGCCGGCTTTTTTGCCGTACCAGCCTGCCGCAACGTATTTACGTAACAACGGACACGGGCGATACTTCGGATCGCCGAGCCCCTTGTGCATGACTTCCAGAATCGCGAGACAGGTATCGAGCCCGATGAAATCGGCGAGGGCTAACGGCCCCATGGGATGATTCATCCCCAGCTTCATCACGGTGTCGATCGACTCGACCGACCCAACGCCTTCCATCACACAGAAGATGGCTTCGTTAATCATCGGCATGAGAATCCGATTGGCGACGAATCCTGGGAAGTCGTTCACTTCAACCGGAGTCTTTCCCAACGCCTTCGCCAGTGACATGACCTGCTGTGTCGTTGCATCTGACGTGGCGAGTCCGCGAATCACCTCCACCAACTGCATCACCGGTACGGGATTCATGAAATGCATACCGATCACAAATTCTGGGCGTTTCGTGCGCGCGGCAATTTCCGTGATGGCGATCGAGCTGGTATTAGATGCGAGAATGGCGCCCGCTGGCGCCAAACGATCCAGCTCTTCAAAGATTTTGAACTTTAGATCAACGCGCTCCGTCGCGGCTTCCACGACGCACTGCGCGTTGGCCACCGCATCGAGCGAAGTTGACGTCTGCACGCGCGCCAATGCAGCGGCGGCCGACTCCGCAAGTACGGCCCCCTTTTTCACCTGACGATCAAGATTTCGCGCGATCGCATCCATACCCCGCGCAAGTGCATCAGCACTTACGTCAATGATGGTCACGTGATGACCACTCGTTGCAAAAACATGGGCGATGCCGTTTCCCATCTGTCCCGCACCCACTACTGCGACATTGGTGATCGCGCTCGGCGACACGTCCGTCGCATGTTTTGTGGTCATAACGTCAGCTCCGTAATTGCGTGAAGAACAGCAGCGCGCCACCAAGCACGACTGCTGCAGCGATTCCACCTTCAGGGCCCCACGCGCCGCCGCTCCACCACTCCGGTGCAGCTAACACGCTGCGATAGACAGGAGTCGCAAAGGGCAGTCCACTCACCGGCACGTGCAGCACAGCCGCCATCACGACGTTCCACCCCACGTGCGCACTCCACGCGGCAGGCACGCTGTGCAGCCGCTCGCGTATCGTGCCCAAACAGAGTCCGGCTAAAACAACCAACGCCGTGGTGCGCATATTTGCGCCCGGATTTGTGAGGTGCACCGCACCAAACGCCACGCTCGTGCTCCACAGGGCGACGCGCGCTCCACCCGCCGAGCTTGCAACGTTCCACAGGTACCCACGAAAAAACAGTTCTTCCCAGAGCGCGGCCGGCGCAAGCAAAAGCACGATGCGCAACGTTGCCCCATTCCACGCACGCACACCCGACGTGCTGTCGCCAAAACCCACTGCCATCGATTCCACATGCAACGAACGCGTTGCTAGTAACAGCAACGCGGTGCCGATGATTGCGCCCGTGCCGACCAAAAAACCTCGGCTTACCGTGCGCAGTTCCCACGACGCACGACCGAGGGCAGCCGACGACCATGTCGCATCGTCAACGAAGCGAAGCGCGACGACCATTGCCGCGAACACCGACGTCAACAACACCCAGGGATATGCGGGAACGGGTTCGCCAACCACGCGCGACAACGCGGCAAACGCGGGTACGAGTATGGCGCCAAGTATTCCCTGCGCGAGGATCAAGCACACACCAAACGACAACAGTCTCCATGGCGCACGCAGCATACCCGACGGCGCATACAGAAAAGAAGGCGCGTTATCGCCGCTGTCCGGAGTGCGCCCCGGCTTGTGCGACACTTATCCGAGCCGTTCTACCGACATCGCCACCGCATCACCGCCGCCGAGACAGAGCGTGGCCAGCCCCGTTCGCGCGCCCCGATCGGCCATGGCGTGAATGAGCGTGATGAGGACACGAGTTCCGCTTGCTCCAATCGGATGACCGAGTGCGATCGCACCGCCGTTGACGTTCACACGCTCCGCCTTCAGCTCAAGACCGACGAGGTCAGCGATGGCCTGCGACGCGAACGCTTCATTGGCCTCTACAAGATCGTAGTCGTTGATGGTGGTGCCCTGCTTCGCCATCAAATTCTTGACGGCGGTGATTGGCGCGAAGAAGAGGTCTTGTGGATTGCCGGCGCCTGTCGCGTATCCGGTGATTCGCGCGAGGATTTTGAGTCCATGCGCAATTGCGTACGCTTCCGATGTCACGACCACTGCGGCCGCACCATCGTTCAGCGACGACGCATTACCAGCAGTCACCGTCAGCGTGGAGGCATCGGCGCCCTTCGTTGGAAAAGCTGGTTTTAATTTGGCCATGGACTCCAGCGTCGCATCGGCGCGCGGTCCTTCGTCCATGCTTACCAATGTCGGACCTTTGCGACCCGGCACTTCAACCGGCACAATTTCCGCGTCAAACTTGCCCGTGGTCTGCGCGACAATCGCGCGACGATGCGACTCCACGGCGAAGGCATCTTGCTGTTGGCGGGTGACCTTCGCGGTCGTCGCCGTGTACTCCGCATGAGCACCCATATGGACATCGCAGGTACCGCACCAGAGGCCGTCGCGAATCATGCCATCGACCATTGTTTGATCGCCAATTTTAATGCCGCCACGCATGCCAAATACGTAGTGCGGCGCATTGGACATCGACTCTTGACCACCTGCGATAATCACTTCGGCGTCGCCCGCTTTGATCGCTTGTGCCGCGAGCATCACGGCCTTGAGGCCTGAGCCACACACCTTGTTAATGGTGACTGCGGAGACTGTCGCGGGAATACCGGCCTTCAGCATTGCTTGTCGTCCGGGTGCTTGACCTGTGCCGCCTTGGAGCACGTGCCCCATGATGACTTCTTGCACTTGATCGCCCGCAACGCCAGAGCGTTGGAGTGCAGCGCGAATAGCAATGGCGCCAAGCTCCGACGCAGATAGGGAGGCGAGCCCCCCGAGATAACGCCCGATCGGTGTACGGGCTGCGCCCACGATCACCGGTTGGCGTGAGAGATCGGACATAGAGAGTGCGGAAGAAAGACGCGTGGCCCCCCGAATCCCGAGGGGCCACGCAAAAGATAATCGATGTGCCTCGCTTATCCCGTCTGGCTTACCCCATTACTTAATGCTCGCCTGAAACGCTTTGATCTGGCGAACGCCGTACTCGATCTTGATATCAAACTGCTTCTTCCCAAGCTCGGCCGTGGCTTTCCGTGCATCGCCAGAAATGCCGTTGTTTTTGCGTGGCGCGTTGGGGTCACGCGTTTCACCGGGCGCCGGTGGCAAGTCACCCAGCGCATCCTTCACCAGCTCCAGTCGCACGCATTCGGCACCGCAGAGGTACATCAGCTCACCCGTATCGGGGATGCCTGCGTGCCCGCTCACCGGCAAGTTTTTCGACTTGAGGTATACGTCGAAGTCGCCCTGCGCTTTGGCGTACACCTCGTCGCCGTAGAATACGTGCACGCCCTGCGCGGCGTATTTCGCTTCAAGCTTTGCGGCAACATCGGCATACGGTCCCTTCGCACCTTGGCCACCGCCATGATCGCCCATCAAAATGATGGTCTTAAATCCGGTCACAATCGACTGTTCCGCCACGCGTTCGAGCACCGCACCGAGCAAATCGGGCGTGAGACCGATTGTGCCAGGCAATGTGGCGCTGGCGCTATTTGGCGTGTACGGCAGCACCGGCATGGCGATGGCGTTGCCCAACTGAATCGCAATTTCTTTTACAATCGCGCGACCCATGATGTTGTGTCCACCATTCACGTTTTGTGGACCACGCTGTTCGGTACCACCCGTATAGATCAACGCCGTGGTTTTTCCCTCAGCAAGCGCCTGCTTGACCTCGGGCCACGTCATCATTTCAAACTCTACCAGCGGACCCTTGGACCGAACGGTTGGCGCGGCCGGTCGCTGCGCGAGCGCCAACGAGGCCGGAAGTGCGAGCAGGGCGATTGTCGTTGCGAAAGAATACGTCATCGGCGGGAGGGCATAGGGGAAACGTCACGCAGGAGGGGGGCGAAACGCGCTACAGCGGCGAAAAAACATTGGTTACTACCTGTTATTCGTACAACACCAAAATTCGTTGATCTGCCCTACTCCCTATTCCCTACTCCCTACTTTTCAGGCGTCATACCCGACCACCAAGTTCATCCCCGCCTGCTTTGCCCGCCCCACCGCCGTTGCGCCGGCCGTGAGCAGCCCATCCACGCTCGTCACGTCGTCGGTTAACTCGGCCACGCCGACACTGAGCGTACAACGCACGCCCTGGTGTTCGCCCTGAAAGACGTGACGTTGCATGCGCTCACGAATACGTTCCGCGAGCACAAGACCACCGGAGAGTTCGGTGCTCGGTAACAACACCGCGAACTCTTCGCCACCAACGCGACCAACGATGTCGGTCGTCCGCGACTCTTGTCGACACACCGACGCAATGGCGCGCAACCATTCATCCGAGAACGCCGCGCCATGCGCATCCACAAGTTCGCGCACGCGGTCTGGATCGACCAACAAGAGCGATAGCGGTTGACCGTATCGACGACCGCGCGACACTTCCGATCCCGCGACATCAAAGAAAGCGCGTCGCGTTGAAACACCTGTGAGATAGTCTGTGGTGCTTGACGCATCGTCACGCGAAACTTCATCGAGCTTGCGTCGCTCAGAAACGTCACGCGTAATCACGGAGTATCCCAGCACCACATCGTTCGCACCACGCAACGCCGTAATAATCGTAGTGGCCCAAAACGTTGTCCCGTCCCACCGCGTTCGCTCGCCTTCCTCCTCGCTCCAGCCATCACGTGCGGCCAAACTCATGGCGTCCTGCACATGCGCGCCGGCACTGGCGTCTTTTGGCAGCAGCGTCACGAGTGGTTGACCAATAATTTCAGCAGCCGGCCATTGGTGCACCCGCTCGGCCGATTCATTCCACGTGTCAATCGTGCCGTTCTCCGACACCGTGAAAATCGCGTAGTCACGCACCGCACCCTCAACCGCGCGAAGCCGCTGTTGCAGGCGCGCCACTTGCGCGCGTGCCTCGGCAAGCCCATTTGCATCTGTTGCCACGGCCACAACACGACCCGGCGCAACTTTCACGAGCGATAGATACACGCCGCTTTCTTCGCGTGGTGCTAATAGCTCCATCGAATCAACGATGACCCCGCGCGGACCAGCATAAGCGCGCACGCGTGAGGCGAGATCGGGCGCCACCGCTGCGAGCGCGGCAAAGAGATCGTCGAGCACATCGCCGAGCGTAAATGGTGCGAGAAGCTTTCGAGCTGCGGCGTTCGCCACTTCGACGCGGCCGTCTTCGTCAATCTCCACCAACCCAACAGGAGCCAAAACAAAGACGTCAAGCAGGGTAGCAGAGCCGGTGGTCACGCGGTTACCTCGCTCACATCGCTCGAGGCGTCAGCCATCGGCGTAAGAGCGCGCGTGCGCACTTCATTGACCACGCGATCAAAGAATGCGTCCGCCGAAAGTATCTCTTGTTTTTTCCCGGTTCCGCGCACACGCAGTGCAACCGTATTTTCTTCTGCCTCACGTCGTCCGATCACACACATGTACGGGACTTTTTGCATCTCGCCTTCGCGCACGCGGTAATTGAGCGTCTCATTGCGTGCATCCAGGTGCGCTCGAATACCTGCCGCCTTTAAACGACGAACAAACGCCTCAGCGTGCTCGTTGTAGTCGGGGGCGATTGGCAAGACACGGACCTGTTCCGGTGACAGCCATACCGGGAAGGCGCCGGCAAAGTGTTCGATGAGAATGGCGATAAAGCGTTCAAACGAACCGCTCACCGCGCGGTGAATAACGACCGGACGATGTGCCGCGTTGTCCTCACCGGTGTATTGCAAGTCAAAACGTTCGGGCGCGTTGTAATCAAGCTGGATAGTGCCCAGCTGCCACGCGCGCCCGATCGAATCCGTCACGTCGAAATCAATCTTGGGACCGTAAAATGCGCCGTCACCCTCTTTCAATTCATAGGGGCGACCCGTGGACTCGAGCGCCGCGCGCAGTGCCGCTTCGGCACGATCCCACAACTCGTCCGACCCAATGCGTTCGGCAGGTCGCGTCGCAAACTTCAACCGCGCCGTGAGGCCGAACGTGTCGTAGTAACTGAGAATGAAGTTCATCAACAGTTGCACTTCATCGGCAATCTGATCTTCACGCAAATACACGTGACAGTCGTCCTGCGCAAACTGACGGACGCGGGTAAGACCGGACAACGCGCCAGAAAGCTCGTTCCGATGCAGCACGTCAAACGTGACATACCGAATGGGCAATTCGCGGTACGAGTGTCGCTGCGAGGCGTAGTACAAATGATGCGACGGACAGTTCATTGGCTTGAGCGACATATCGTGCTCGCCCGTTTCGTTGTCGAGTACGAGAAACATATTTTCGCGATACTTGCCCCAATGCCCAGACTGCTCCCACAGCTTTTTTGTATAGAGCAACGGTGTTTTTATTTCGCGAAACATTTCCTGCTGCCGTTCGCGAACAAACGCTTCAAGCGTGTTGTACACAATGGTGCCCTTCGGCGTCCAGAACACTCCACCCGGCGACACCGGAAATAGCTGAAACAAGTCGAGCTGCTTGCCAAGAACGCGGTGATCGCGTTTTTTCGCTTCTTCAAGCTGGAGGAGCCGCGCGTCGAGATCTTCTTTCTTGAAATATGCCGTGGCGTAAATGCGCTGAAGCATCTGTCGCTTCTCGTCGCCGCGCCAATACGCGCCAGCCGCCGAGAGCAGTTTGAAATGCTTGAGGTACGAGGAATCTTGCACGTGCGGCCCACGGCATAGATCGATGAATGGTCCGTCGGTGTACGTCGAGATGACTTCGTCGCTTCCTTCGAAATCGTCGAGGCGCTCGAGCTTCAGTGGATCGTCCACAAAACGTTTACGCGCTTCGCTCAACGAAACTTCTTCGCGCACGAAGGGGTACTTTTCTGCGATCACCTTCCGCATTTCCGCTTCGAACGCGTCCAGATCATCCGGCGTGAACGGGTGCGCTACTTCAAAGTCGTAGTAGAAACCGTCTTCAATAGCGGGACCAAACCCGATGTGTGCGTCAGGGCGCAACCGACGGACCGCCGTGGCGAGGATGTGCGCGGCAGAGTGACGCATCACCGCGAGCGCGCGCGGATCTTTGTCCGTCAACACGACAAAGGCGCCAGACTTTCGAAGCGGGGTCATCAAGTCCTGCACCTCGCCGTCGACTGCCACAGCAATAGACGCTTGGAGCAGCCGCGCACCGATAGTGGCCACCACCTCACGCGGTAATGTGCCAAACGGCACCTCTCGCGTGGAGCCATCGGGGAGCGTGAGTACCAGCGTCGTGGGCGGGGCGTCAGAAGGCGAACCGGCAAGCATGCGAGTCGGGCGGAAGAAGGACAGACTGCACGCGCGGCGGGCATCGGGATCGGTCCCAAGGCCTCGCCGCGCTATCGACCACAACTTATCGTTGCGTGGATACCCGCGCCACCAGAGGAAAGTCTATGATACCACGGCATTTCGAGCGTCACATGACCCGACAAGAGGCCCGACTGCAGGCCCGTCGCCAAGAGAGAGCCTCTGCGCCTGCCCTGTTGTTCCTCATGGCCGGCGTGGTCGCGGGAGCCGTCCTTACCTTGGTCGCGTCGAACCGTCTCGGTGGCGCCACGCCAAAGCGAAGTGCCACGATCCGCAAACGTGAAGCCCGCGCGCTATTAAACCGTCCATCCATGCGCAAAACCACGGAATTTGACAGCGCTGACCTAGCCAGCGATGCGCTGAACGAGACGGATGAAATCGAGCTGGAAGCCCGTGTGCTGGAAGTCTTCCAAAATGACCCCGTCCTCCACTTGCGCGCCATCGACCTCTGCGCTGACGTGAACGGAACGATTGAGCTTACCGGTTGGGTGCATGCAATCTCGGAAGTCCGGCACGCAGTCACGGTGGCTCGCGGTGTTCCCAACGTTCGCAACGTCGTCGAACGACTGGCGGTTCGCGGGGGCGTTTAGTTTTCCCGCCATGACTACGCCCGATCCCAATTCGCTACCGTCCAACTACGACTTCGCGGCCACTGAGGCCGAGTGGTATTCCCGTTGGTCCGAGCATGGTGTGTTCACAGCCAGTGCCGCGCGTGCGGCGCAGCGTGAGCCGTTTGTAATTGTGTTGCCGCCACCGAACGTGACAGCCGTCTTGCACGTCGGACATGGGCTGAACAGCACGGTGCAAGACCTGCTCATCCGGTGGCGCCGCATGGCGGGCGACGAAGCGTTGTGGGTGCCCGGCACGGACCACGCGGGAATCGCTACGCAAAACGTTGTCGAAAAACAAATCGCCGTTGAAGGACATACGCGCTTTGATCTCGGACGTGAGCCATTCGTCGAGCGCGTCGAGCAGTTCGTTGCGCAGACCGGCGGCGAGATCTTGCATCAGCTAAAATCGCTGGGTTCAAGCGCCGATTGGACGCGCACCGCTTACACGTTTTCGCCCGAGCTTTCCGTTGCTGTGCGAGAAGCGTTCGTGCGGTTGTGGGAACGGGGCCTCGTGTACAAGGGCCACCGCGTCATTCATTGGTGTCCACGCTGCGGTACGTCGTTGTCAGACGAAGAAGCGGAGTTTACGGAGACGGCAGGAAAGCTGTATCATGTCCGCTATCTGCTCGCGGATGATGCCGCACAGTCCATCACCGTCGCCACGACGCGGCCAGAAACGATGCTCGGCGATGTCGCCGTGGCCGTTCATCCCGATGATGCGCGCTACGCGCCGTTTGTCGGCCGTGAAGTATTGCTGCCCATCACCGGCGTGCGTATTCCGGTCATCGCGGACAGCTACACCGATCCAACATTCGGTTCGGGCGCGGTAAAGATTACACCAGCGCACGATGCGAACGACTTCGACGTGGGTAAGCGTCACGCGTTGTCCATGCCAGTCATCATCGATGCCGATGGTATCGTGCGCGAAGTCGAACTTGCCGCGGGACGCGTCCCGCCATCGCTCGCCGGACTGGATCGCTTTGTTGCGCGCGATCGCATTGTCGAATTGCTCACGGCGGAAGGCGCGCTCGTAAAAGTTGAGCCGCACCAGCACAACGTGCGCCATTGTTATCGCTGTGATACCGTGGTGGAACCGCGATTATCCGATCAATGGTTTGTACATATGCAGCCGCTCGCTGAAAAAGCATTGGCGGTGTTGCGCAGCGGGCAGTTGCGCATTTTGCCGGAACGTTGGGAGGCCGTATATGTCAACTGGCTGGAAGGTATTCGCGACTGGAATATCTCGCGTCAAATTTGGTGGGGACATCGCATACCCGTGTGGTATTGCGATGCGTGCAGCAGCACCGCCGGGACTAGTACGCCAATTGTGTCACGCGATCCGGTGTTGTTTTGTCCGACATGCGGTGGGACCGTGCGGCAAGATGACGACGTGCTCGACACGTGGTTCTCTTCGTGGCTGTGGCCGTTTTCGACACTCGGCTGGCCTGACCGAAACAGCGCAGATCTAAAAGCCTTTTATCCGGGCGATGTGCTCGTCACTGCACCGGAGATCTTGTTTTTCTGGGTGTCGCGCATGGTAATGGCCGGCTGTTGGTTTCTCGATGAAACGCCATTTCACACGGTGTATTTGCACGGCACCGTCCGCGATATGCAGCATCGCAAAATGTCCAAATCCCTCGGCAACGGCATCGATCCGGTCGACGTGGTGCGACTGTACGGTGCCGACGCGTTGCGGTGGACGATGGTGGCGGGCTTGGGGTTAGGTGTGGACGTGATGCTCGACCCGGACGATCTCGAAAAATCATTTGCACCAGGCCGCAACTTTTGCACGAAGTTGTGGAACATCGGACGATTTTTGCTGTCGCGCGTGGGCACCGAACCGGTCGATCCGATTGGTGTGCTTGCGCCAGAATCACTCACGGCTGCTGACGCGTGGATTCTTGACCGACTCGATCAGGCCATCGCTGATTGTGACGCAGCACTTGGCCCACCGCGACCGTCAGCTCACGGTGCATGGACAGAGGCAGAGAAGGGTCGCGGGCTGCGCTTGTCGGAGTATGCCGAAGCCGCGCGTCGCTTTGTGTGGAACGAACTGGCTGATTGGTATCTCGAATCGGTGAAGCCACGTCTCGCCACAGAAGGTGCAGATCGTGAAGTGGCGCGCGCCGTGCTTGCGCACGCGTTTGACGGTGCGCTGCGCCTGTTGCATCCAATCGTCCCCTTCATCACGGAGGCGTTGTGGCAACAGTTACCGCAAACGCCACACCCCGCGCTCCTGGCTACGGCGGCATGGCCAAAGCAGCGTATCACGCGCGTCCTGATCGGCGACGCGTTCGAACACACGCGAGAAACGGTGCAAGCGATTCGCAAGGTGCGTGCGGAATACAACGTGCAACCCGGTGGTTGGGTGGACGCGATCCTCGTTGCATCGGGTCCGCTCGCGACGGTGCTTACGGCGCAGCTCGAAACGATCGGCGTGATTGCACGGGGGCGCGTCGTGATTGCACCGATCGCTCCCACCGGTCTCGCGTCGCGAATTGTGTTGTCGAACGGCGTGGAATTAGTGGTGCCGTTGGCCGGGATGATCGACGTCGCGAAGGAACGTCAACGATTGGATGGCGAGATCGCGCAGCTTGACAAGCAACTCTCGGCACTCGACGGCCGACTGGCCAACGAAAAATTCACAGCGAAGGCGCCACCGGAGTTGGTTGTCGCTGAACGCGCAAAAGCCGAGGAGTGGCGTTCACGTTTGGAGCAGCTTAGGGCGAAGCTCACGGCGTTGGGCGAATGATGCACGCGCGATATGTGTTGCTGATCGGTGTGCTTGCGGCGTCGGTCATCGCAGGCGCGTGCGCCAACGTAACGGTGCCACCGGGCGGTCCCGAAGACAAAGATCCGCCGCTGGTGTTGAAGATCACACCGTCGAACGGATCAGTTGGTACGAAACCGAAAGCGGTCGTGATTCAGTTTGATGAGGTCATCGCGGAAGCGCCGCGCGGAGCGCAAGACCTGCGCTCGTTGGTGTTCATTAGTCCAAAGGCCGGATTGCCAGAGGTCGAATGGGGACGCACGCGCATTTCCATTCATCCGCGCAAGGGCTGGAAGCCCAATACGGTGTATTCCGTCACCGTCACGCCGGGTATCGCCGATTTGCGCAACAACACACTCGACAGCACCAGTCGCGTTGTGTTCAGTACCGGTGGTGCCATTCCGCAAACACACATCACCGGCTTGGTATTTGACTGGGTGCTGGGCAAAATCGCGCCCAAAGCATTGGTTGAAGCCGTCGCACCCGATAGCACGACGTATCAAGTGTTGAGCGACTCGATTGGTCGGTATGACTTGGGTTTTCTGCCGCCTGGCCCGTATGTCGTGCGTGCATTTACTGATCTGAACAGCAACCGCGATCTCGATCCGCTCGAAGCGTGGGACACGGTGAGTGTGACGCTCACAACCACGGCGTCGCTTGAGTTTTATACGTTCACGCATGATACCGTCGGCCTGCGCATCAGCGATCTCTCATTGCTCGACAGCAATCGCGTGATCAAGGTGACATTCGATAAACCGTTTGTACCGGATCAACAATTCGTTCCAGCGCAGTTTACGGTCAAACGCAAGGATTCGACGATTGTTGGCGTCAGGAAAGTGGAGACGAGCGTGCAGCGCGGTATTGCGGATTCGCTCGCGGCGAAGGTGCGAGCCGATTCGATTCGCGGAAAAGCGGACACCAGTGCGGTGGCCCGTGCACGCGCTGATTCAATTACACGAAAAAATCGCGCCGATAGTGTCTTCTCTGCCGATCGCGCTGATCGTGAAGCACGTCGTCTGGCGATCCTACGCGGTGGTCGTCCACAACCAAAGCGCGACACGACACCGCTGCCCAAGATGAAACGTCCGATGGTGCATTCCGATGTCTTTATCACATTGGCTGAGCCACTCGGGTTCGCCTCGACATATCGCGTACAAGTCGCCAGCGTAAAGAGTCTGTCGGGTACAGTGCGATCACCTGCGAGGTCGCTCACGACTCCTAAGCCACCGAAACGCGACACGCTACCCGCGGGAAGGCGAGATTCGATTGTACCGCCACCGGCGATCCGACGCGACACGCTACTCCAACAACGGTGAGCCCTGCATTACAGGCGCGCGCTGCACTGTTTATCGACCGTGATGGAACGATCATCGCTGATGCGCACTACCCATCGCTCGCCTCGCACGTGCGCTTGATACCCGGAGCCGCCGCCGCAATCGCGCGCGCCAATGGTACGGGTGTCTTCGTGATTGTGGTAACGAATCAGTCGGGCATTGCGCGCGGCATGATCACGGTGGCGCAATACGAAAGTGTTCGCGTGCGGATGGACGCCTTGCTCGTCGCTGCCGGCGCGTACGTTGACGCCACGTTTCATTGTCCGCACTGGCCAGACGTGCAGGGTCCGTGTGATTGTCGCAAGCCGGGACTTGGTATGTACCGTGATGCGGCCGCGCAGTTTGATATCGACCTCACACGCTCCGCGTATATCGGTGATCGTTGGCGAGACGTGCAGCCGGCGCTTGCCACTGGTGGGTTTGGCGTACTCGTGCCGGGCGTTGAAACAGCGGAAACTGATGTCGAACAGGCGCGCATTCACGTGTCAGCGCGCGTACGCATCGCGGCATCACTGGGCGACGCCGTGGACATGTCGCTCGATGCCGTTCGCGCGTTGCACGTCTAGACCGCATTACATGCGCATAGCCGTCTTGGCCTCTGGCGGAGGCTCAAATTTGCAAGCGTTACTCGATCATTTTGCGCACGTGGACGAAAATGCGGGTGAGATTGTTTGGGTTGGATCAAACTCGGCCAGTGCACCGGCGTTGGCGCGTGCGACCGCGGCCGGGATTGCAACCGGCGTGATTGTTGAGACCACTGATGGCGACGCAATACTGAAACAGCTTACCGCCGCGAAGGCCGAGTTACTGGTACTTGCGGGATACCTCAAGCTGGTCCCTGCTCCCGTTGTGCGCGCGTTCGCCGGCCGTTTGCTCAACGTGCATCCATCCATGTTACCAGCGTTTGGTGGCGTTGGCATGTTTGGCGAGCGCGTCCACTCGGCGGTGTTAGCATCGGGCGCGAGGCAGAGTGGCGTGACCGTGCACTTTGTCGACGACGCGTTTGATCGCGGAGCAATTATTGCGCAATGGCCGGTGCCGGTATTGCCCGACGACACGTCAAGCACGTTGGCCGCGCGCGTGCTCTGCGCCGAACATGCGTTATATCCGTTGTGTGTTGCGGCGGTCGCTGCGGGTGCCGTTACACTCGGTGCCGATGGGCGCTCGCACGGCACCGTTAACCTTGCACATCTCGACACTCTTTTCACTCGCTGAACGCATACAATCAATGTCACGCGCCCTGCTGTCTGTCTCCGATAAGACCGGTCTCGTTCCCTTCGCCACGCGTCTTGTCCAATTAGGCTTTGAACTCGTTTCGACGGGCGGTACCTCCCGCGTGCTGCGCGAAAGCGGTCTCACGGTGCGTGATGTCAGTGACATCACGGGCTTTCCGGAGATGCTTGACGGACGTGTGAAGACGTTGCACCCCGTCGTGCACGGCGGCCTCCTCGCGCGCCGAGATGTGCCAGAGCACATGGCGGCGATTGCGGCGCAGGGCATTGAGACCATCGATTTGGTGGTCGTGAACTTGTATCCGTTTCGCGAAACAGCCGCGCGTGCGGGGGTGCACCCCGACGAGGTGATCGAGAACATCGACATTGGTGGCCCATCGATGCTGCGCTCGGCCGCGAAAAACTTTGCGGCGGTGTGGGTGTTGGTGGATCCCGTCGATTACACGCCCGTGCTTGACGTCATCGCCGCTGGCGCTGACGATCCCGCCCTGCGTCGGCTGTTAGCCGAAAAAGTGTATGCGCACACGAGCAGCTACGACGCGGCAATCGCACAATGGTTTTCAGCGCAGCGGGGCGAACCGTTTCCTGATCGCTATCCGTTAGCCTTTGAGAAGCAGCAGACATTGCGTTACGGCGAAAATCCGCAACAGCGTGCCGCATTTTATGTCGAACGCAAAGGCGCTGGGCTTGGCGCGCTCAAGCAATTGGGCGGCAAGGACCTTTCGTTTAATAACTTGCTTGATCTCGAGGGCGCGCTGTTGGCCATCGAACCGTTTGGTGACCAGGTGGCGTGCGCTATTGTCAAACACACCACACCATGTGGTCTCGCCACTGGTAGTACGGCACTGGATGCGTACAAGAAGGCCCTCGCGTGCGATCCGGTGTCGGCATTCGGTTCGGTCATTGCATTCAATGTGCCCGTTGACGTTGCGACCGCCGAAGCGATTAGTAGTCTGTTTGTTGAGTGCATTTTGGCACCGTCGTTCGCTGATGATGCCGTCGAAATTTTAGGCCGCAAGAAAAACCTTCGTGTCCTAGCCGGAACCGCTGCATGGCCGACCAACGGCATGGACTACAAGCGTGTACGAGGCGGACTATTAGTGCAGGATCGCGCGCCGGTGCCGTCGGTGCAAAACAAGTGGGAGGCGGTCACCAAGCGACAGCCAACGCGTGATGAACAGCGCGATCTCAACTTTGCGTGGCGGGCGGTGGCCAGTGTGAAGTCGAATGCGATTGTACTCGTGCGTGACGGCGCAACGATTGGTATTGGTGCCGGTCAGATGTCGCGCGTCGATGCATCGTTTGTCGCCGTACACAAAGCCACGAGCGCCGGACATCTCACAGCCGGATCGGCACTGGGCTCCGATGCCTTCTTTCCGTTCCGCGACGGGATCGACCACGCGGCCGCTGCGGGCGTGCGGGCTATTGTGCAGCCGGGCGGCTCGGTGCGCGACGCTGAGGTAATTGCAGCGGCGAACGAGCATGATATGGCGATGATTTTTACAGGAGAGCGGCTCTTTCGGCATTAACGGTGCCTGATCAATCGACCTGATCGGTTGTCTGTGCCGCCCCCGCAGACCATTTTTCGGGATTGTGCCGGACTCGCCGTCGTCGAGTGTCGGTCGCGCTAAACCCTTCGCCTTTCTCATGACCGCACCCGCAATATCCGCAGGCGCTGCCGATCTGGATTATCGGCCGTCGTACCTTGCCGCTGCGATCGCCGGACTGGCCGTTTTCGTGTTGTACGTGCTGACGCTTGCACCCACGACGTCGATGTGGGACACCAGCGAATACATCACCGCCGCATTTGTGCTCGGCATTCCGCATCCGCCCGGCAATCCATTGTTCGTGCTCATCGGCCGCGTCTTCGCAATTATGCCGATCGCGCCAACCGTGGCGATGCGCATCAATGTGCTGGCCGCCGTGTCGAGCGCCGTGTCGGCGGGTTTCTGGTTCCTTGTTACTGAACGCGTGCTTGTGGGCTGGATGCCACGCCGTTGGCAACGCATCACGGGTGGTTCGCTCGCGGCGCTGATTGGGGCAACGGCATTTAGCGTGTGGAATCAGTCCGTGGTAAACGAAAAGGTGTACACTGTTTCGTTGCTTGGACTTGCCGTGATTTGTTGGCTCACAGTACGGTGGTGCGACGAGCCTGAGACGAAGTCGGCAGATCGATTGCTGGTGCTTGTCGCGTATCTGCTCGGGTTGGGGTATGCCAACCACATGGCCGGTATGTTGGCCGCGCCGGCCGTTGGACTCGCGGTGCTGTTGCGCGCACCGAGAACTGCGTTGCGGTGGAAGCTGCTCGTGGCGTGCGCGGCGGCGTTGGTGTTCGGCATGACACCGTTTGCCACACAGCCCATTCGCGCGGCGCATTTTCCGGCGATTAATGAGGGTGAACCCACCGGCTGCGCGATGAAGCTCGAATTCGGCTGCACGTTCAGCGCGCTGACGTACGACCGTTTTAAGTACAATTTTGATCGCGGTCAATACGGCAAGCCGGAGCTTGGTGAACGTCAGGCGCCGTTGACCGCGCAGTTTGGCATGTGGTGGTTGTACTTCAAATGGCAGTGGTTGCGCGACGCATACAACGAGAACCCTGGTATGCAAAATGGGCTGGCCGTCTTCTTCTTTATTCTGTCCGTATTGGGCGGGTGGATGCACTTCAAGAAAGACCGACGAAGTTTTCTCTTTTTCGGTCCGCTGGTCTTCACGATGACGGTCGTGTTGATTTTCTACCTCAACTTCAAATACGGACACTCGCAATCGCTTGAGCTTGGCGACTCGGTGAACCGCGAAGTGCGCGACCGAGATTACTTCTACCTGTGGAGCTTTTCGGCACTCAGTGTGTGGGCCGCGCTTGGCCTGATGTACATCTGGGAAACCATTGCCAGTTTGTTTGGCACCGACGATGTGAAGTTGGGTCGTGAAGTGATCGCCGAGCCGCGTCAGCGCAGCTATTTTATGGCCGCGCCAATTTTGCTCGTGGCATTTGTTCCGCTCTTTGGCAATTGGCAGCAAGCATCGCGCGCCAATCAAACCGACACTACCGATTTCGCGCGCGATCTGCTCAACTCGGTTGAGCCCTACGGTATTCTTATAACTGTAGGCGACAACGACACGTTTCCGTTGTGGTATGCGCAGGAAGTGGAAGGTATTCGCAAAGATGTGATCGTTGC
>JANYFO010000378.1 GCA_025362635.1 Gemmatimonadaceae bacterium
CACTCCGATGGAACGTGCGCACAACCCGCGCACTCCGCGACGAACAACGCGAACGGGTCATGCTCAAACTCGCGACGCGACTCGACAGCGACGGGGCGATGCGTATTGTCGCAGGTGAATATCGTAGTCAGCAGCAAAATCGCCGCACTGCGTTAAAACGTTTGGTCGCGATTGTATCGCGCGCGCTCGTGGTTCCAAAACCTCGGAAAGCCACGAAACCAACGCGTGGTTCTATTGAACGTCGACTGTCCGAAAAGAAACAACGCTCTGATACCAAGCGAGATCGTCGTAACGACACCCATGACTGAACACATTCCGCCGGCCTCGCCACGCGCACTCACGTTCGTTCCAAAGATTTTTTCTACGTTGCAAGGGTACACGCGCGCGCAACTATTTCGCGATGTAACCGCGGGCGTCATCGTTGCTGTCGTGGCCCTGCCTCTATCGATTGCGTTCGCCATAGCGAGTGGAGTGACACCAGACCGCGGACTAGTGACCGCTGTCGTGGCTGGATTTCTCGTCTCGGCGCTCGGTGGATCGCGCGTGCAGATTGGCGGACCGACCGGCGCGTTCGTCGTCATCGTCTCGGGTATTGTGGCGAAGTACGGTGTCGACGGACTCGTCGTTGCCACATTTTTGGCTGGCCTGCTCATGATCGGCATGGGGTTTATGAAGCTCGGCGGCGTGATTAAGTTCGTGCCGCAACCTGTGGTGGTTGGATTCACGAGTGGCATTGCGCTCATCATTTTTTCCACACAAATCAAGGATGCGCTCGGCCTGCAGCTGTTAGTCGTGCCGCCAGATTTTTTCGAAAAATGGCGTGCCTACGTTGATCATGCAGCGTCGATCTCGCTGGCGGCGTGTGGTGTAACGGCCGCGACGCTGGTGATTCTTTTTGCTTGGCCGAGGGTGTCGACAAAACTTCCGGCGCCGTTTGTCGCGCTCGTCGTCACGACGGTCGTGGTGCACTATAGTGGGCTATCTGTTGAGACGATCGGTTCGCGTTTTGGAGCGGTGGGTGGCGGTTTACCGACGCCGCATGTTCCGCACGTCACGCTCGCGCTGGTGCGAGAACTCGCCGCACCCGCCTTCACGATCGCGTTGTTGGCATCGATAGAATCATTGCTCTCGGCCGTTGTTTCGGATGGCATGATTGGCGGCAAGCACCGCTCGAACATGGAGCTCGTCGCGCAGGGCGTTGCAAACTCAGCGTCCGCACTCTTCGGTGGTATCCCAGCAACGGGCGCTATCGCGCGAACGGCAACCAACGTGAACAGCGGTGGCCGCACGCCCATTGCGGGAATGACGCATGCCGTGGTACTGCTTCTGATCACACTTTTTGTTGGTCAGCTTGCAGCGCTCATTCCAATGGCAACGCTCGCCGGCATTTTGATCATTGTGGCGTATCGGATGTCGGAGTGGCGGAATTTTCGGGCATTGTTACGTGCGCCTCGCGCCGACATTCTCGTGTTGCTGTCCACGTTTTTGTTAACGGTGATTGTGGATCTGACGGTCGCGCTGCAGGTGGGGATGATCTTGGCGGCATTCCTGTTTATGAAACGCATGGCCGAGGTCACTGATGTGCACGTGATTACGCGCGAATTCACAGATGATGAGGAGGGTGTCGACCTTGAGGCCACGGGATCATACGCGGTGCCCAACGGTGTCGAGGTTTTTGAGATTGACGGCCCGTTTTTTTTCGGCGCGGCCGAACGCTTTCAAGAAGTACTCGGTGAGACGGGTCGTCGCCCGAAAGTGCTCATACTGCGACTGCGACGTGTGCCTGCAATAGATGCAACAGGCATATCGTTGTTACGTGACCTCTGGCATCGTTCGAAAAACAATGGTACGATTTTGTTGCTCGCCGGGCTGCATGCGCAGCCCCAAATGGCACTCGATCGCGCTGGCGTGCTAAAAGAAATTGGCGAGGATCGACTCTGTGCAACACTCGACGAAGCCATCGTCAAGGCGCAATTACTACTGGCCCGAGTGCCCGTTCAGGTGCAATGACATTGACACCCGCGTAGCACGTTCTAAAAGGTGCGCGACTGCGAACGAGGATAGGATCGCAGTTTGTTCGAAAGCCTCTCGCACGCGCTTGTCATTCAGGTATTTCACGTTGCCATGCCGCAAATACCCGGCACCCATGTTGAGCCGCAACGGTCGCTCGCCATTGTACACACTCAGATACAGTCTTGCAGCCGCCCCGCAGGCGAGCACCAGATCGTTGGCATTCCGGAGACTTGTGCATGACCGCTGGCGGACAGTCGTCCGGTGATGTCTGCGCGCTCCATGCGAACACGGCAAGGCTCCGGCTGCTACGTGATGGTTCGAACGGCTGTACGCATTTTAGCATAAATAGAGGTACGGAGTGACCCCGCTCCGCTCGACGGACTGTGCGACGGCGTAAGATTCAAAGGTGCTGCGCAACCGCATTCCGCTTTGGGAGTCCGATGAATACCAACGAACCGTGGAACTTGCCCGACGACGACAACGACGCGACACCTGACGAGGAATTTGCACTCGGTGATGGTGTCGCGGACTTGTCGAGCGAAGTCTTTTGTCCGTACTGCGGTGAGTCGGTGGAGATCACGCTTGATCCGGGCTCTGGCACACAACAAGACTATGTCGAAGACTGCTATGTGTGCTGCAGGCCGTGGCACGTGTCCGTGACCTACCGGGAGGACGGCAGCGCTGATGTACACGTCGATGCGAGCGATGAATCGTGAGTGATGCGGAACACAAGCGCGAAACCAACGACGAGGGCGATTTTGCGGTGCTCGTGGCGGGCGCACTGCAGCGGCCTGCGCCTGAAGGCGCGCGCATCGTCGCCCTTTACTGGTTGGCGCAATTGCACGACGCTCGACACGCGTGGGCGCATTCGTTACGAACAGATGACAGCGAGCACGACGAGCATCGTGTATTGGTCGATCGTGTTGAAGCTCTCCATAAAGTGCGTGTTGCCTTGCGTCGACTTCGCGCGGTGTTGCGCGAGCATCGTGCGGTGCTTGATGGCGATCCGAGTGCGCGGACACGCGCTGCGCTGCGCAAACTTGCTCGAGTCACGAGTGACGCGCGCGATGCCGATGTGCAACGCGCGTGGCTTCACGCAGAGCGAGACACGTTGATTGGCGAAGCGCACCGCGAGGCGTGCGACATCGCGTTGCGACTGGAACAACATCGTGACGCGGAGCGTGCACGAGTGACACGCGCGCTTCATACCGTTTTCGATACAATCGAGCATCGGCTTGAGCGGCAACTTTCCGCCTATGCTGTGCGTCGCCATATCGGGCGTGCCACCGTGTGCACGACGTTTGCCGCGCACCTTGCTCACCGCGTGTTGCGCGCGAGCGAGCGACTGCAAGAAGACTTGGCGACGCTTGCGGTACTTGTGAGCGATCCGTCGTCCGCGCAAACCCTTGCAATGATGCACGCCGTGCGTATTCGCCTAAAGCGACAACGCGCGATGCTCGGCCCGTTCGTTAAACATCACCCTGCGTTCGGCGCATGGTACGCGCTGGCCACACGCGGTCAAGATGTGCTTGGTGCGATGCGCGACGCATCCCTGCTCGCCGAATTGTCGACACGTAGCGGCGCGACTGCGTTGGCCATGGTCCTTCAGCGTGTCGCGCTCGCACACTGTGCGGCATTTATGCAGACGTGGTGTGCCAACGCGGAAGTGTTGGCGCATGTTGCGCGCGTCCAGACCGATGCCGCTGCGGCGTTGCAATCATTGGGGGCGCGTCGCGACGAAGAAGCGCTTCCCATGGAGATTGAACGCAAGTATTTGTTGCGCGATTGTCCACCAGAGGCTGAAGCGGCGCGCGCGACGTTCATCGAGCAGGGCTGGCTGCCTGGTACATTGTTGCGCGAGCGGTTGCGTCGTGCGGTTGCCTCTGACGGATCAGTGCGACACACTCGCACGATCAAGTTGGGTCCGATTGGCGCGCGCATCGAGATTGAGGAAGAGACTGACCCTGTCCTGTTTGCCGCGCTGTGGCCATGGACCGCCGCCGCTCGCATCCGCAAGCGTCGCTTTACGATTCCCGACGGTGTGCACGTGTGGGAGATCGATGTATTTCTTGACCGCAACTTGGTGATCGCGGAAGTCGAGCTTGCGAGCGTTACCGATGTGCCCATCGTTCCAGGATGGCTCGCACCGTATGTCATGCGTGACGTATCAACCGATCCTGCGTACCTGAACTCGGTGATGGCACGCGCCGAACCATCGGACGTTGATCACAATGGTCCGGTCGTTTGAGTGCTCGTTCTGTTCTCGCGTCGATGCAACCCGTCCGCGACCGTCGCGAACGCGTCATTGCATACGCCGTGTCATCCTGTGCCGCTGATAGTCGGTTTGGCAGCGCTGGTGCTGACGACGATGCACTGCACACCGTCGAGATGGTGCCACGACTTTCACGCTTGGCGGGCCGCACGGTCATTGTGCCTATCACGCCGGCAATAGTGCGCGACGGGGTGCTGACGCGCTTCGCTTCAACAGACGCCGTGTGGCTGCTCGCCACTGACGCACTCGAAGACGCGCGTACGCGGCGTGCCGTCGACCGCTTACTCAGCACCGGATTTCACTTCGCGCTGGAGGGGTATCCGGAGGGAGAGCCACTGCCGCCGTCGTTTCTTGGATCGACAATCGTCCTTGACGCGGTCCGCACCTCGCCGGCCGCGCTGACGAGCCGCGTGGCAATGCTTTTGGAGGCAGGCCTACATCCGCTGATACGTGGTGTCGACGATCGCGCGACACGCCAGGTCGTCATAGCTGCCGGTGCGTCCATGCACTCGGGTCGCCTCCTCATGCGCGGACGCACGAGCGCCATCGATCGTGAGCTTGAGGACACGATCGTGCGCGCCATCAACATGTTGACTGCGTTCGCGGACGGACGCGCGCCCGATGCGGCGTTTGACCATTTCGTGCGTGACGACCCACATCTCGCCGCCGCGCTTTTACGGGCGCTTAACTCTGCCGCACTGGGCAACCGCGGACCGCGCTCGGTCGCACATGCGATGACCATGCTTGGCCGCGACGCGGTAATGGAACAACTGGTGCTCGTCACGACGCGACTCATTGGCGACGTGTCGCACGATCCTGAACTCGCCTTTGTTGCGCTGCGGCGTGCGAGGGCGTGCGAACGCGTTGGTGCCGCGCTTGAGGGCGCGCTGCATCCGCGCGCGCGCGTCATCGCAGGGGTGCTCTCTACACTAGAATTTGCTTTGGGCATGCCGCCGTCGATGCTGTTGGACCGATTGACGCTCCCTCCAATGCTGCGCGACGTTCTCGTCGACCGCGAGCAAACGATGGGTCGATTGCTCGACGTCATCGATGCCTTAGAGTACGGATGGTGGGATGATGTGCAGACGCGCTGCATAGCGCTGGGCATCGCTCCGCTCGTAGTTGGCGATGCGTGGCTCATTGCGTGGCGATCGGCGCGCGATGAGCTTGGCCTTTCACGTTCAGACACCGCATGACAGCCTCCGCTCGTAATTATTTGCGTGATCGTTTTCGCGAGGACGCCGACGCATTGAATGCACGCGCCCTCGCACTGGAAGGTGGAGCACTTCCCGCTGGCCCAGATGCCGCGACATCGCGCCGAATGGCCGCAGCCTGTACTGACGTGGTCACGCTGCTGGAGACAATCCCGGACGCGCTTGAAGCGATCGTATCACTGCTGCCGCCGCTCGAACATCGTGCCGCACTGGAAACCATATCGTCACCTGTACGCGCGGTGTACTTGGGTGCCGCGACGCGCATTCGTGAGATTGCGCTTGCGGAGACGCGAGCAGCGAGAAGCGACGGCGACGATGGTTCCAATCAAACTTATGCCGGGTTGGACACGTGACGCGACGTTCATTGCCCGACAGTACACGCGAAGACGACGATGCGCCGCCCGGCAAAGTCCGGCTCGACAAGTGGCTCTGGGCCGCGCGCTTCTTCAAGACGCGCGCACTCGCCGCTGAGGCTGTTGACGGCGGTAAAGTTGAGGTAAACGGCGAGCGTGCAAAACGCTCGAAGCTTGTACAGGTTGCTGATAAAGTGCAGCTACGCAATGGACAGGTTGAGTGGCAATTGGTTGTGCGCGACATCGCGCAGCGACGCGGCTCGGCAACGATAGCACAAGGTTTGTACGACGAGACAGTCGAAGGAAAACGCCTGCGTGAGGGCGTCGAGGCACAGCTGCGTTCGATGCAAACAGGATTTGCTCATGGCGATGATAGACCAGGCAAGCGCGACCGTCGTCAAATTCGACGTTTGAAGGGTGACGTGTAGCACCATTGCATTTGAACGGCATGACGATTGCCGTGTACCTAGTGTATGCATCTTCTCTTAATTGACGACAATACACCTGTCGCAGACCCCGTACGAAGCGTGCTCGTCGATAGCGGTTACACCGTCGATGTGGCGAATGATGTGAGTAGTGGCCGCGAGCTGGCAACCACCAACGGTTACGATGCAATTCTTGTCGAAATTTCGCCGCAATATGGCGGACTTGAGTTTCTTTCCGAACTTCGTCGCATTGGTGCGACTGCGCCCATCATTGTGCTTGCAGCAAGCGAAACACGGTCGGATGAAGTGCTCGCGCTAGACGCTGGCGCTGATGATTTTTTGCGGCGTACTGTCAGTGCCGATGTGCTTGCAGCGCGACTTCGCGCGGCCATTCGTCGTGGTGGTCCGCGACTCACTGAGCACCTGCACGTCGGGAATCTGTTGCTCAATCGCGTCAGCCATTTAGTACAGTGCGCGTCGAAACCGCTGCTGCTTACGGCGCGTCAGTATGCGCTTTTAGAGTTTCTCGCACTGCACGAGGGAGAGATTGTCGGTCGGCCAATTCTTTTGGCGCATGTTTGGCAGCTCCAAACGGAATCTGGCTCCAACGTGGTGGACGTGCATGTGGCGCAATTGCGGAAGCGACTCCGTGACGTAGGGAGTACGGTAGACATTCGCACGGTTCGCGGTGAAGGCTACGTACTTGAGGTTGGCACGTCGTGATGTAGTTGGTGCAATACCGCGCGCACCGTATCGGAAACTGTGTGATCGCGAGAGGGTTGGATCAATCGTACGTTGTCCCTTAACGTTGAAATCGTCGCCTCGCTCAGCGCATTATCAAGCAAAACGCTGACTCGCACTCGCGAATCGCGCAGGCACTTTGCCGCTTCAGCGGTGGTGGATGAACGCAAGACGGTAATTGCGGTGGCCTGTAGCGCGAGCGCAAGTTCGTTTCGGTGTTCTCTCGTTCCGCCATGAATGTGAACGATGGTGAGCGCGCTCATGTGTCGCGCGGATATTCCGTTAGCAGGTCGGACAACACCGTAGAGTCAAGATGGTGTTCGCCATGAAATGAGATTTCGCGCGGAGCATTGTGCGAAGTCGCAAACTCTCGGCGTAGATTTTCGCGCGCTGCTTCGGTTGCAAATTCATCGCGATCACCCGCCACCAACACGAAGTCCGCCGCAGACATTTTGAGGCGAAATGCGAGTGGATCGACGTCCTGCGCCAATCCACCCGCCCAGACTACGAAGCAACGTGCCTCCACGTCGCCGCTCGCGACCCAGCGCATCGCGGTCGCGACGCCTTGGGAAAAGCCCAGCACGCCAATTGTCGGCGCCTTGCCACGTGCACGCATCGACGCCCCCACCACGGCCTTGTAAATGCCATCTAACCAACGATGCGTATCCGCAATTTCCGTATCGCGCGACTCGCGCGTTAGCCATGTTGCGCCAACGCGCTGTAAATGACCGCCATCGACACGCGGCATTTCCAGGTAAAAGCGTGACAAGCCTTCGGGCGCGACAACACACGTGTCGGGTGGAATGATTCCCTCAAACGGACGTAAAAATCGCGGCGCGAGTTGGCCATACCCATGCAACACAAACCAGATGCGCGCTGCGTGCATCGGCTCGACTCCAGCCAGCGCATACCGTCCGGTACGAATCGTCTCGCGCTGATGTATGCGAATGCCGTTGCTCGCCGCTCCGTCCGCAGCAGCGGTCATGGCACAAATGCGACCACGGAAATTTCAACAAAAATATCGCGTAGCTGCGCTCCGACCACGGCACGCGCTGGAAATGGCGCAGCGAAAACGGTGCGGTAGATCTGGTCAAACGAACCCCAGTCTTTTTCGTCAGCGAGATAGACCGTCACGCTCACCACATCGCGCAGCGCTGCACCGCCACTCACGAGTACACGCTCCACGTTGGCCAATGTGACGTGGATTTGTTCCTCAACCGTAGTTCCGACAATGTTGCCGGTTGCCGGATCGCGTGGTGTTTGTCCGGAGACGAAGAACAGGTTGCCGGCACGTACCCCCGGGGAGTAGGCTCCCGCAGGTGCTGGAAGGTCGGGGAGCGTGACAGGAGTCCAGTTTCGGTCGGTCGCGCGCATATTTTGGCTCGTAGGGGGAGATGGCATGGCGACGTACCTCGAACAGCTCGAGACGCCGGTACCGATTGTTGACCTTGATCGGCTCGCGTTCAATCTGGACCGGATGGCGGCATACGCCACCCTTCACGGCCTGCGACTTCGTCCGCATGTAAAAACGCACAAGTCGCCGCGCATCGCCGCTGAGCAGTTACGGCTGGGTGCCGGAGGACTTACGTGCGCAACGTTACGCGAAGCGGAAGTCATGGCCGACGTGTGCGATGATCTGCTGGTGGCGTTTCCGCCTGTTGGTGCGGCGCGTCTGGAGCGACTGGCCCGATTGCCGTCCACGGTAAAAGTTGGCGTCGCGGCGGACGATGGCGATGCGATGCCGGCGCTCGCGGTTGCCGCAAAGCTGAGCCGACGCATTTTCGATGTGTATGTCGAGGCGGATATGGGCATGCATCGCGTGGGCGTGGCGACACCCGAGAAAGCCGTCGCGCTCGCTCGGCAAGTCGCCGACCTGTCTTCATTGAATTTTGCGGGACTCTTGTTTTATCCTGGACACATTCGCGAGTCGATGAGTGAGCAAAGCCAGCCGCTTGCTGCACTCAGCGCACAGCTCGCACGATATCTCGAAGCTCTCGACGACGCAGGACTTCCCGCGAAGATCGTGAGTGGTGGATCGACGCCGGCCGCGTGGCGCTTTCATGAGGTACACGGCGTGACCGAGGTGCGCCCGGGAACGTACGTGTATAACGATCGCACCACCGCAAACATCGGAGCTTGCGATTGGGACGATTGCGCACTGACCGTGCTCGCGACCGTCGTGAGTGTGGCGGTGAAGGGTCAAGCCGTCGTCGATGCCGGTGCGAAGGCGCTCGGTCGCGAACCGTTGCGCGCGGAAGGTGATGGGTACGGCGCGTTGCTTGATCGACCCGATGTTGTCGTATCGCGTATGTCCGAAGAGCATGGCATTCTCGATCTATCCACAACAGCATGGCGCCCACGACTCGGTGACCAAGTGCGCATTGTGCCGAATCACGTGTGCATCGTCGTGCATTTATTTGATGAAATTATTGGCGTGCGTGGGCACGCGGTGGAAACGCGGTGGCCGGTGGCCGCACGTGGTCGCGGCCCTGCCTATGAGCTTGCGCCTGAAGGCCGGTCGCGGCCACGCGTCGTGTAACGTTGGACCAAACGCAAACGGCGCTCTCCACAACAGCGCGTCGCATTTTGTTAATCGATGCTGACGCATTTTTCGTCGCGGTCGCACGTCAAGAAGATCCCGATGGTGCCGGTCGTGCGGCCTTGCTCATTGTTGGTGGTCGACCGGGGTCACGCGGTGTGGTGTGCAGCGCATCGTACGAATGTCGCGCGTATGGCGTACGCTCGGCCATGCCCATTTCGCGCGCGTTGCAGTTATGTCCCGCCGCAACATGTGTTCCGGTACCGCGTCACGCGTGCAGCCGTCGCAGCAAGGATATTTATGGGGTGCTGACGCAATTTGCGCCGGTCGTGCAAGCCTCGAGCATCGACGAGTGGTACTGCGATATGGCCGGGACCGAAGCGCTCTACGGCCATGAATCACTTACGGCGACAGCGCACCGCATTCGCAACGCGGTGTTGGCGGCAACGGGGTTAAGCGTATCGATCGGTATCGGCACGTCGCGCCTCGTGGCGAAGATGGCCGTCGAACTGGCTAAGCCAAAACCAGGCACGGTGGCCGATGGTGTGCGCGCCGTCGCGCCCGGCGACGAAGTCGTATTTCTTGGACAGCGGAAACTCGCAGAGTTACCTATGGTAGGTCCGCGCTTTGCCGTGAAGTTAGAACGCCTCGGACTGATCACGGTTGCTGAAGCTCAGGCGTGGTCACAACCACAGTTGATTGAACGATTGGGTGATCGTGCTGGCGAGTGGTTGTTTAAACGCATTCGCGGGATCGACGACAGCGTCGTATCGCACCGCGACACGCAGAAACAGGTGAGTCGAGAAACCACATTTTCGCGTGATCTGCACGACGATGACGTGGTCGAGCGAGAAATTCTACGACTCGCAGTCCGCGTGGCGACCGATCTGCGCCGACAGGCACTTAAAGCGCGTGTAATCACGGTCAAACTGAAGGACGCAGACTTTCGCACGCGCTCCGCACAGCGCACCCTCACCCGGCCGATTGAATCCGAACAGTCGGTGGCGCGCGCAGCCAAAGCGCTTTTGCGAGGACTTCGCAAGCGACGGCGCGTTGGGGTTCGGCTGTTGGGCATTGGTCTTTCACATTTTGGTGATGAACTACCGGCACCGCAGCAGCTTGGACTCTTTCCCGTCCCAATGCCAACCGCTGCGCGTGACGATCCGATCGAGGGAGACAAAGAGCGGGCGCTGACACGGGCACTCGATCGAATTCGAGATCGTTTTGGCAGCTCGGCGATTTTGCCGGCACGCCTCGTCGAGGTCGGAAACGACACTGGCCCGAGCGTCGAGGAGTAAACACTCGGCCGACGGCGCTTCCGAGTGGTGCGAGGCTCGTTTACTTTCCGCCTGTCCGCCCGACCTTGGGTGACGATCACCTTCTCCGGTTTG
>JANYFO010000460.1 GCA_025362635.1 Gemmatimonadaceae bacterium
TCCTTCAAGCGGCAACAGGTTGGCACGCGTAACAATCGCTGCAAACCGGGAGTCGGCGTCGAGGTACAAGATTTCGCGCCCCCACGCGACGCCGTCTATCGCGTAACGTTTGAGCGTGATGTTCGGCGATTCTTTCAACAGCACGCCGGTATTGCCGAGATCCTGAATCTGCACCATGGCGGTAGAGTCACCCGGTGCAATTGCAATGCGTTTCGGTTTGCCGTGCGTGTCCCAGTACCGAACGAGGATTGCTTGCAATGCAAGTGGTGCATAGCCAGCTATTGGAAAAAACGATTTCGGAACGGGAATACTGCTCGAGTCTCCGAGGCTCCGCACCGCAGCACGCGCACCATTCACTACGACATCCGCATCGACATTGACGAAGCGGTACGTTTTCCCCGTAGAATGCAGGTGGCGCGGTTCAAATGTCGGCGTGTATTGAAACGTTGAGGCGAGTTCAATGCGGCCGCCCCGGTCGGTGAACGTAAACGTGTCCGTCAGCGCAAACCTGTTGCCCTCACGGCGAATGGTGTAGTGCTCGCTTCCGATTGCGTGACCAAGCAAATGCACACGAATTGCGCCACTATCGGGAACTGCGAATTGATGCGCCGCCGCTTGTGGGCGCGAGCCGATGGTGACGGTGGATGCGCCGAGTACCGCAAACCATGCCGCGGAGTGAGTGCGTGCGAAATTCGTGCGTAGCTTCATGTCACCAAGTTGAAGCGCGGCTCGCACGAGGGCCAGCGCACACAACGCTGCGGCATAATTGCGTCGTGCGAAGGTTCGCTTGTCGGAACGGCGGTGCCCAGTTGCTCACCTTTAATTCCGCTGGCACAGACACGTGACGCCAGAACATGCGAAGCCGTTGTGACACGTGGGTTTCTTCGAACCATTGCACCAGGCTTGGCACGGATGGCGAGGCGAGTCCGCGGTGTGCTGCAGGCGGTCCGGTGATGCGACAGCCATCAGCATCATCGGCAGAAATAGCTCGTGCCGTTCTTCGTCGCGACATTCGGACCATTTGACCGATGGCGATTCAATCGGTCGTCACTGTCGAATTTCTGACCGCACAAAGTTTGTGTGCGAACGTGATGTGGTGAGATGAAATATTCGCGCAATCGCGGCGATGTGCGCGCCCCGTTCCGCGTCGCATTGACTTCGCGTATTGCAGCGTAATCACGCAGCGGGCAGTTTATTCTGGCCACCCCACGGGCCGGTCACGTTGCTTGCTCATGTGTCAAGTGCTGAGCGCACGGTGAGTGCGGCTGCGTTGCTGTTGTTTAATCGCACACGCGGCGTGACGGATTTGTTCGCCGAGGGTTCGCTGGATGGTGCGTTGAAGGGATTCACTGCGCCATTGCGCTACCGCACGACCACACCCAACGGACCACTTGCGGGAGCGAATTCGCTGTATCAACTGTCCTGAGCGCGAGATGGCTGGGTTGCGCTCGCCGCGCTGAAAGCGCATTTCATTTAATGGTTGCGAGACGCGCTGGCCGATGAAATTGCGAAAAGCGAACATTGATTTCCGAATGGCGGGATGCTGCAACAGCTGTTTTTGCGAAAGTCGGCGCGCAAATGGCAGGCGTGGGCCGAGCAGCGTGACATACCCACGCTAGCCGTGCTAGATGGGCAGTGTCTAATTGATTGCGCCGAAATGCGCAAAGGGTAGTACCGCATTATCAAATTCCGCTGCATCGTATGGCAGAGTAACCATCCCTGCCCCGCGACCCGCCGCAAACATGCGCCGTCTTCTCGTTGCTGTTTTGTCCCTCGCGTTCGTCGCGCCGACACTCCACGCTCAATCCACCCGCCCCATTCGCAGCGCCGACATCTATCACCTGCGTGATGTGGGCACGCCGCGCATCTCTCCAGACGGCGAGTGGGTCGCGTACACCGTCACCACGGTCGACTCGGCCAAAGATAAGAGCGACAGCGACGTCTGGATGGTGAGTTGGGACGGCAAGCGCACACTGCGCATGACGAGCTCTCCTGAGAGCGAAGACAATCCGCGTTGGAGTCCTGACAACCGATATTTGTCGTTCGTCTCCGGACGTTTTGAATCGAAAGGTGGGCAACTCTGGCTGCTCGAACGCGCTGGCGGCGAAGCACTTCGGCTCACCGATATCAAGGGCGGTGTTGCCGAATACGAATGGTCACCTGATGGCACGCGCATCGCGTTTATGTCGCACGACCTCGATCCCGAAGACCTCAAACCTGATTCACTGGAAAGCAAACATCCGAAACCTATCGTGGTTGATCGCTATGCATTTAAACGCGACTACACGGGATTTCTCAATCGCTTGCGCGATCATATTTGGATTGTGAATGTCGCGACAAAGTCGGTAGAGCAAATCACAAGTGGCGACTTTGATGACTCGCAATTACGCTGGTCGCCCGATGGCAAACAGATAGCGTTCGTGAGTGAGCGTGGCGCGACCGATCCAGATCGTGTCAACAACGGCGACATTTTTGTAGTGGACGCCGTGGCACATGCAACACCGCTCAAGCTGACGACGTGGGTTGGACCGGATGCGAGTCCCGTGTGGAGTCCTGATGGCCGCACGATTGCGTATTTGCAGGGCAGCGAGCCGCAGTTATCCGCGTACAATCAAAACCAGATTGCCGTAATACCGAGTACCGGCGGTTCGCCGCGGCTCATTGCCAGCACACTGGATCGTGACGTGAGCGATCTCACGTTCAGCGCCGATGGAAAATCCATCCGCTTCTTGTTGGGCGATGATCGCGCGCAACATCTCGCCAGCGTGTCAATCAATGGTGGCGCTGTAACGCGCGTGATTGATGGACGTCGCGTGCTGAATGCGTACGACGTCGCTGCAAATGGTCGCATGGTCGCACGCGCGGCGACAGCAACCACCACGCCAGAATTGCATGCCGTCGAGAATGGAACGCTCCGCGCGCTCACGCACGTCAACGACGCATTGCTGGCCGAGTTGACGCTTGGCACCACGGAAGATATTTCCTTTTCAAATCGTGATGGTCTCACGGTGAATGCGTTGTTGGTGAAACCTGCACATTTTAAAGCCGGCGTAAAGTATCCACTGTTATTGCGCATTCATGGCGGTCCCAATGGCCAAGATCAACATACGTTCAGCACCGAGCGTGAACTGCTCGCCGCTCACGGATATCTCGTCCTCGCTGTGAACTATCGTGGC
>JANYFO010000010.1 GCA_025362635.1 Gemmatimonadaceae bacterium
TTTTACAAAAGGTTATGCGAGCGGCACTTGGACTGCCGCTCGCACCTTCCCCGAGCGCCGATGGTCGTCGATCGCCGCAGTGAACGCGCGGTCGGTAAGCGGAGATGTCGCCACTCACCGACCACGAAAGAAATTATTTTATCACGAGCCCATCACCGTTGACCGTCGGCGCCACCACCACCGCGCCCGCCAAGCCCGCCGGCTGCGCGCTTTCGCGCGAGCAGGTGGACGTCTGGCGCCAAGCCGTAGTACACGCCAGTGACGCGGTTGTCTGCTGAGATTTCAAAACGAATGAACGCTGTTGGTCCGTTGGGACCGCCAATGGCGGCATTGCTTGTCCAGCGGAAATTGTTCGCGTTCCAGTACTCGAGAGTGCCGTGCTGTACGCCGCGCCCCATTTCGAGATGTCCGTCTTTGATAGATACCGTGGCCTCACCGTAAAGACTATCAGCGAACGTGCCCACATACGCGGACATTGGCAGCGGCAAAGGGGCGTGCACATGCGGCGGCGCGGTATCGACCGGTGGTTTGCGTTGCGCGTTTGCGCGCGTCACCGCGTCGGCCACATAGTCGCGCACCGGCGCACCGATTTGACGGTCGAACAGATAGTGCATCAGCAGGTCGGGGAGCCCGGAATGATCCATGTTGCTCAGCACGACCACACCAAACTTCTTCTCCGGCATCATCCCGACGGCCGCTGTCATGCCGGGCGTGTTTCCACCGTGCTGCCAGACGAGCTCGTGCCGGTAGTCCTGAACAATCCACCCCATGCCGTACGAGTTGAACAGTGTTTGTTCGTTGGCACCGAGGCCGGCACCGAGCAGCATCTGCGGAATATGCGTTTCCTTCAGGGCTGCACTACTTACCAAGCGTTTCCCGTTCACCATTCCATCGTTCAGCTGAAAGCGTAGCCATTGCGCCATATCTTGCGCGTTAGAAAGGATGGCGCCCGCCGGTGCGATATTCTCCGCGATGAAAGGCGCTCTTCTGGAGGCGGTGTCACTGTCCATCGCATGCGGCGTCGCAACGTTCGCCCCCTTCACGCCGCGTGATGTCGGAACACTCGCGCTCATGCCAAGTGGCGTGAAAATGCGCGATTGCACGAGATCATCCCACGTGCTGCCGGCCGCCTTTCCTGCCGCCTCGCCGGCAACGAGATACATGATGTTCTGATACGAGAACTTTGTGCGAATGCTCGACTCCGGTTTCAGAAAGCGCACGCGGTGCATGATGTCTTCGCGTGAGGTGCCGGCGTCGAGCCACACGAGCTCTCCCCGCCCAATGCCGCTGCGGTGTACGAGGGCGTCGCGCATTGTCACTTGAGCGCTTGCGGTCGGATCATACAACCTGAAATCTGGCAGATACTTCGAGATCAGATCGTCGTACGCCATCTTGCCGTCAGATACCATCATCGCGACAGCAGTAGCGGTAAAGGCCTTGCTGCTCGACCCAATCTCGAAGAGTGTTTGCTCGTTGACCGGCGTGGGGCTTCCGGTGGCGAGTACGCCGTAGCCTTTCAGATAGATCACGGAATCATTGCGCACGATGGCCACCGCGGCGCCGGGCAGCTTTAACGTTTTCATGGACTTCGCCACGTACGCGTCAAAGCCGGGGTACGGCTCCTGTCCGCCTGCGGCGTGTGGCAGCGCCATGAGCGCGATCGCGGCCCATTGGGCACAAATACTTGGACATGGACGGTATCGCGACTTCATGATCTGGAACCTCAGCGAAGAAGTGGGACGTGGGATCGCCATACATTACAGTTCACATCGGTATACCACAATGTGTACCAAAAGGGGTGTCACGCGATCCCCAATACGACACAGACAACAACGTCGACTCACGACCGAGGTAGCGACATGAAACAGTTGCACGCGATTCCAGCGCTCATACTGTGTCTCGCCGGCCCAGCCGCTGCGCAGCGGGCGCCCGACTTCACGGCCTTCGACAAGTACGTGGAGAAAGCTGCGCGGGACTGGAACGCGGTTGGCCTTGCCGTTTCCGTGGTAAAAGGCGATTCGCTGGTGTTTGCCAAGGGCTACGGCGATATCGAAGTCGGAAAATCGGCGCGCGTGAATGAGCACACGCGTTTCGCGATCGGCTCCACAACGAAGGCGATGACATCAGCGGCGCTCGCGATGCTTGTCGACGAAGGCAAGGTGCGCTGGGATGACAAGGTCATCGACTACATCCCGGAACTTCGCCTCGCTGACGCGTATGCAACACGCGAACTCACCATTCGTGATGTGCTCATGCACCGCAGCGGCTTGCCGGGTGTGGACTTGCTCTGGTCCATCGACGAAAACACCCCGCCGTTTGCCGAGATGATGCGACGGCTGCGTTATGTGCAACCAAATTCGTCGTTCCGTTCGACGTGGGATTACAACAATGTCGTCTACTCAATCGGTGGTGCGGTCATTGAACGCGTATCCGGCATGGCGTGGGATGCATTTATTCGCACACGCATCTTCGTGCCGTTGGGCATGAATGAATCCGAAGCACTGGTGTCGCAAATCATAGGCAAAGCAAATGTCGCCGTACCACACGCGATGATTCACGACACAGTGCGCGCCGTGCCGATCAAGACCACCGACGGCGTGGCGCCTGCAGGCTCAGTCTGGTCAAGCGTCAACGACATGTCGAAGTGGATGCGCTTTGTTCTCGACAGCGGACGCGTTGGCACACGGCGACTTATTTCTGCGGCGAATTTTCGTGAGATGGTCACGCCACAGATTCGAGCCGCCGCAGCAACGTACCCTGCGCTCGAGCTTTCGGCACCGCACTTTTTTAGCTATGGATTAGGATGGTTCGTGCAGGACTATCAGAGCAAACTCGTCTGGATGCACACGGGAAGCATTAACGGAATGAGCGCAATTATCGGCCTGCTTCCGCAAGATCGGGTCGGTGTCTACGTGCTCGGCAACCTCGATCACATTGAGCTGCGTCACGCGCTGATGTACAAGGTCTTCGACATGTACGGCACTGGTACAACGCGCGATTGGAGCGCGGACCTCAAAACATTGTTCGCGACAACGCGTTCACCCCGTGCATCAAACAGTGCATCGCAAATGCCGACAAAGGCCGCGACTCTGACCTTTAATAAATACGTCGGTGTCTATGTTGACTCGGTCTACGGCACGATCACGGTATCGGCTAACAACGGCGCGCTGAATGCGCGATACGACCAGCACGATTTCGGCGTACTTGACCACTGGAACTACGACACGTTTCGCAGTCGATCGAAAACGCGCACTGACGAACCGGTACCATTTACATTTGCGCTCGATGGAAGCGGAGGCGTGTTCGCGGTGCGTGCGCTCGGCGCGACATTCACTCGAAGTCCTGCGCAGCCTTAAAACATCTGAAAAGCGATCATGCACTTTTTTAAAAACCGTTGCCGCCTCTACAAGTTTTGCGGCAACGTTCGACAGCCTCGACCTGATGCTGATCAAAAACAAATTGGGCCAGCTCAACCTTGACCCGGATCATGGGCAATTAGTAGTGTATCACGTAGTTCCTCAACCTTTTCGCTGGTTCTGAATGCAGCGCGCGCAGGAGCTTTAGTCCTCCGAACTGCCTGACGACCACAGACGGAGGCGTGCTCCTGTGGGCAATTCGACAGCATTGCGGGCGCGGTATCCGTCGCCGCCGCCGTACCGGTGGCGGTCATGAGGAGCTTGGCCATATGACAACCACTGGCGTCACGACTTCGTTGCAGGAGCCATCAACCAGTCCGCCTCACGAGGTGTGCCGGATTGTCGTTGTCGACGACAGCTCGGACAACCGGTCCGAGGTCCGACGGCTCCTGCTGGCAGGATCGACGCGGCGGT
>JANYFO010000013.1 GCA_025362635.1 Gemmatimonadaceae bacterium
GTTTCACGCGGAGTCGCGGAGGGCGCGGAGCACAGCACAAACGCAACAGCAAAACATAGAATGGGCATGCGCACCAACTTCGACTTGTCGTGCGTGGTACTCCGCGTTCTCCGTGCCTCCGCGTGACCTCCGTTTTTTAACAGCAGCTTGGCGGGAACTGCAGTTTCACGCGGAGTCGCGGAGGGCGCGGAGCACAGCACAAACGCAACAGCAAAACATAGAATGGGCATTCGCACCAACTTCGACTTGTCGTGCGTGGTACTTCGCGTTCTCCGCGCCTCCGCGTGAAACCTGTCGTTCAAGCAGCATCGCTAAAGCTGACCCGTCGAACCCCACTGTTTTAGCCGCGCCTGATATGATGCGTCATCATACCGCGCGGGTGAAAATGATGCCGCGTAATCGGGCAGGACACTCTGCGTAATGTGTGCCGCAAGCAATTCACCAGCTGCAGGCGCGGCCATTAATCCAAATCCCGAAAATGCCGCACACACGAGTGCACCATGAATGCCAAGTGGTCCGATCAGTGGACGATTCTCCACCGTCTTTGTGTAATATCCGCCGTCAACAACGCTGTGCGGTAGTCGATCAACATACTGTTGTAACCCAGGCATAAGGCGCACCATGCCGCGCATCGCAAGTTCGGGATACAACGGATCGTCCGGTAGTGGGAACACCGCATGGTCATATCGCTGCGCGCTGTGATAGTCCCAGAGCATCAGCACCGTTTTGCTTTGGTGGTAACCTTCGGGACGTAGATGCACGCCAGCTGGCATTGGTTCAGTCATCCATCGCGTTTCGTCACTTGCAGCCAACGCCAATCGCATATCGTCGGACCACTCGAGTGTCTGCGCATCATCGAGAATGACTAAGCCGGTGTCGCGATTCACCACACCACGTGCGTCTTCAAACGCGACCTTCAAATGCAGCTCCGAAAACACCGGTAGGTCAACAGCAAGCAGCGCCGCAACGTGTTTGGCATACGGACCAGCGGCGTTTACAAACGTATTCGTACTGATCGTTCGGCTCGCACCATGCGCGTCTGCGACTTGCACGCCACAAACACGTTGCTGTGCGACGTGCACCGCACTTACACGACCTGCGACAAGCGTCACCCCCGCCGCCTTGGCTTCGTCAAGCAAATAGGTGCCCAACTGCTGTCCGCTGAGCCAACCACAACGTCGTGCATGCAAAACAGCGACAATATTGTCGGCTAAAAACGGGAAGTAGTTGTGAATGGCGTTTTGGTCGAGGAACAGGTCGGCTCCATCGGGATGATGCCGAAAACCCGTGTGCGCACTGGGCACGTAGTGCGCCGCATCATCGCGGCTGCGATACACCCGCACTTCTCCCGCGCCTTGTCGCGCAGCACGTTGCGCATCCGCAAGAAACTGCGCAGCCTTTTGCGTGTCTGCGGTCGCGTACACGTAACCACGCCGGTTCATTAAAAACCGATTCTCGCTTGCATCCGCATACTGCTCGAGCAAATCAATAGATCGATTCATAAAACAAATCATCGCGTCATCCGTACTCGGCCACCAATTCCGATACGCTTCGGTCGACTTGTCGCTGGTGAGTGTCAACGGCGCTCGGTCGTCGACAAGCACCACGTTGCGGAGACCGTGTTTCACGGCCAAAGCGTGCGCCGCAGCGACACCCGCGATGCCCGCGCCGCAGATCACGACATCCGCTGTCTCACTCATGCCCGTGTAGAGATGTCCACGGTGATCCCGCGCCACTTCCCTTGATTAAAGCGCCATACGCTGAGCAAACAGCGCGTGATGTGTCCCGCAAGAATGGCGAGCCAAATGTGCATTGGCGTAAGCGTTCCGGTGGCGCGAATAACAAAGCAGATACTGAGCGGAATGACAACTTGCGAAACGATGGAAATGTAAAGCGGACTTTTCGTGTCGCCGGTGCCCTGCAGTCCGCCGGTATACGTCAATGCCGCCGCAATGAAGAGTCCCGACACACTCAGCACTCGCAAAAGCTGCGTGCCGATGGCTAACACCGCCGGTTCATGCAGTCCAAAAATACCGAGCAACTGCGTGGGGAGAAAGAAGTAGAAGAGACCGAGAAACGCCGCGCCAACAACACCAATACGAGCTGCCGAATGCACGGCATCGCGCGCACGATCAGGATAACCGGCACCAAGATTTTGTCCCGCTACCGCTGCAGCTGCCCCCATCAAACCAACGGACGTCCACGTCACGAAGGAAAAGAGCTGGGAGTACGAGACAGTGAATGCCGCTTGCGCGGCTGCACTTTGTGCAAGCGACCCGATAAATGAGAGCATGAGAACACCGCCGATGTTCATGGCGATGCCCTGAATGCCCGTTGGCAAGCCGAACTTGAAGAGCGAGCCAATAATGGACCAGTCGGGTGCGCGACTGCCACCGCGCGGAAACGAGATCACCCATCCGCCGCGCCACAGGCGCCACAACGAATACAGCGCGACAAGAGCAGAAGCACTCACCGTTCCCATCGCTGCACCACGCACACCAAACGCGGGAACTGGGCCAGCGCCACGAATGAGCACAACATTAAATGCGATGTTTAATGCCGTCATGGCGAGACCGAGCTTCATCGGTGTGCGCGCATCACCCGCCGATCGGAGCGCGCCTCCCAACATGAAAAACACCAGCATGCCGCTGCTGTACACAAACATGATGCGCAGAAACGGAAGCGCCTCTGCCTTCACCGCAGGCGCTGCGTTAACAAAATCCAGCAAGATTGGTGAGAGCACGTAACCCAACGGAGCCAGAATAAACAACGACATACCAATCGCGGTGAGAAATGCTTGATATACCGTACGATCAACTTTCTCTTCGTCCCCCGCGCCAGCAAACCGTGCGACAAGCACACTCATCCCCGTGAAAAGCGACGAGATGAAAACGATCACGACTAGAAAAATTTGCCACGATACACCAATGGCGGCGTTCCCAGCAAATCCGACGTAGTGGCCCACCATGACATGATCGACGAGGCCCTGCAGCCCACCAATGATGTTTGCAAACATGGTGGGCAGAGCGATTTTCCAAACAGCATTGCGGAGCGGTCCTTCTACAATGGATCGATCATACCGATTTGTCGTCACGCTCATTTTTCTGCAGCAGCCTTGAGATTGGCGAGTCCAGCTTCGAAATCCTTGCCGACCAGCGCGTCCATGCTGACAAACACGGTCATCACTTTCGACACGAACGGTAACGGGCCGCGCATCACCCACGTCACCCCCGTAGAATCACCCTTCGGTTCTAGCATAAACTCGATGACGTTGTTCGTCGTAATTGGTTTGATGAAGTTCAGCGCAATCTGTGCGTTGAGTGGTGACGTAACAGTCTTAATTTCCATGCTGCCCGCGCCCGCCTTCCCGTTGCCACTCCACGCGTACATGGCACCGACGCCGCTTGACGCACCGCTAAATGTGCGTTGCATGTTGGGATCGATCTTTTCCCACGGAGACCATGCATTCCACTGATGGAAATCGTTGATATACCCAAAGACCTTTTCAGGCGGTGCGTGAATCGTGGTCGAGCGCTGCAGGCTAAATGTGTCCGGCTTCGCGACGGCGAGGCCAAGCACAACGATGATGGCAATGACAACGATGCCGCCGATGATTTTGAGCATGACAGAAATTCCTGCGCAAAGTAGGTAGAACTGGTAAATAACTATTGAATACGTGATTTTGCGACCGAGTTACCCGTTACGCCAGAGGGGCGGAGCGACACTCGCGTACACACTGACGTTTTTGGCACCCGCTGCTAAGAGCCCGTGCCGATTTGCCGTGTGTACTTGAGCATTAACGAACGCGTTTGTGGACGCACCCAACGGAAGAACGAATCCGCCTCCTCGCCCTCGTTGTACACGACGTATAGGCCAGTGCCTGCCGTGGTAAGCCAGCCCAAGCGCGCGTTCGCCGTCCACGCGCGTGCGGCGTTGCTGTATTGCACAAGTGAATTTACAAACACGTGCGGCGTGAAATTGTAGCCAACGCGCGTGCCAATCACCGTGCGTACGAAGTTGCCTTGCGCAAGATGCACGTCGTTGTAGTCGAACACGAAGGACGACGTGATCGCTGCACCGCGCCGGTACGTAAACGTGGCACGACCACCGTTGCGCGTGCCATTGTAAAACGGACCCACATCGCCGCGCAACAGCACAGACAGCGATCGACTCGGATCGGTTTCCCAATCCAATCCATACACGGGATACGTATACGATCCGACCGGCAGCGTTACGCCTTTCGCAATGAGAAACGGCTGCTGTAACCCTTCGTGAAAAATGTTGAGTTCTGGACCAAATTTTCCACCGTTCGCGAACGTGACTTCGGTCATGTCTATATGTGCTTGTCCACTCTGGAAGTAGCCATCGCGACCATAATAGCCACGGAGTGTCGTGTGTGGATTCCACTGCCGCACGTGCGTCCAAGAGGCATTGCGCACGAGACGCATCACTTGCACTTCCGCAAGCGTGTACCCGCCAGACCGATTCAAGAATCCCACTTCAGGATTGAAGTCTCGTCCGGTTTGGATAAACCGCACGGTGTTGTTCCATTCACGGGTTTGAAAGGTGGCTAACGATCCAAGCGCGAACGCATCGGTACCGCGTCGTGGTGAATCGGTGAGCCCACTCCACCAATCGATGGTGAGTGCATCGTTCACGCCAATGCGACCATCGATGCCATAGGTGCGATTCTGGTCGGACCGATCACTACCCAAGCCAAGTCGTTGCACCGCGATGGCGCCGAGCCGAGAGCGCTTGCCAAGTTCGCGGGTTGCTCGAGCGACCGAATACGAGTTTCCGGTCGTGGCGCCAACGTTCTCAGTGAAGATCTGTAGTAATCCAATGGTGGTTCCACCAACGCGTCCCGTGACGCGACCACCACCGCGAATCGGCACCGGATTGCCGAGTGTGTCAATGCCGATGCGTCGCGAAAAAAAGAGGTCCGCCGCTTGAGGTGTACCCGCAGAAAACACGCCGGCGTTTTCGAGAAAAAAGGTTCGCTTTTCAGGGAAGAAGAGCGGGAAGCGAGTCAGATTGCTTCGCTGTTCATCAACCTCGACTTGCGCAAAGTCCGTGTTATACGTGAGGTCGAGGGTGAGACTCGGCGTTAATCCGTATTTGGCATCCACACCAAACTCTGTCGGGTGTCGAAAATGCGCGTCGTTGGCAAAGTCACGTGTGTTGGAGCTGAGTGCGTACGGCGTCACGGTCGCGACGCGACGGACGGGCACCGCTAAGCCCTCGAGCGTGCCAGCACGTGAAAGGCGATACAGCGAAAATTGACGAGGTACAACGGACCACAGCGATTCCTCATTTTTTCGACGGATACTGCGTGCCATATTCATGCCCCACGTTTGTCGTGCCGCACCACCGTACCGCAGCGTTGAAAACGGAATACGAAATTCGGCGTACCAACCATTGGCGTCGGTCGATGTTGCCACCTTCCAACTTCCGTCCCAATTCAAATTGAACCCGCCCATGGAGCCGGACTGAGCGCGGGACTGTCCCGACTGCGCGACGGCACCGCCTTCTCCCTCGCGCGCCACTTGTCCATCGTATTCGACGCCCGCCGGTGTCGTGGCAAACACAAATCCGTTTTGGCGGTCGAGATACGTATCTAAAATAATTGCGAAATAGTCGCTGTTCGTCAGCAGCACATCGCGCATTTTCTCGCCGGGGACGATGCCCTGCGGTTCGCGATCATACATCCATGCGCCGATGTATAACGCCTCGCCATCGGTGAGTATCCGCACTTCCGTCCGTTCTGTGGCAGGCTCGCCTTCGCGAGATTCTCGCTGTACAAAGCCGTCGAAAAGTACACCCTCCTTCCAAACGTCTTCGTCGAGCTTACCGTCAATGATTGGCGCTTTGCTGATGACATGCACCGTTCCTTTGCGCGCCACGTTTGCCGATGTCGCAATGCGTGCAGTGCTCAGGTCTTGCGCGCGCAACGCAATCGCTGTGGTCGCAACTAAAATCGCAAGGCGAACGGCATGGCGTACCATGAGTCGGAGAATCAACTGGGCCATCCCGTGTGAGGAAGGCCTGCTGTCAATCGCAGTGCGTTCTGAAAATAGAGCTTTTTTAATACCGCATCCGGAAGATCGATGCCGTACAATTTCCAAAACGCGTGATAGCCGCGGTAATAGTCAAAGTAGTCATCACGCGTTTCTAATACGCGCCAGTAATACGGGTATTCCTCCGGCTGGAACGAATCTTTTCCAAAAAGAATACGATCCTGATACTGCACAAAAAAGTCACGCATCGCGCGCGGTTGCCGTCCGATGTCGTAGAGCACGGCTCCGATCTCAGTGTAAACGTTCGGCATGGACGCAAACATGCGGCCAAGTCGCGCTAGATCGTTGGCGTGCCAGCCCATGTGCGCGGCAACAAAAATGGTCTTCGGATGAAGCCGAAAAAGATTGTCGCGTTCCGTCATCAGTTGTTCAAACGTTGGATACTGCGGCGATGGATACTGTCGGTCACTAAATAACGACATCTCAAGCCAGCGTTCGTTCGAGAAATTGATCGGCTGAAAGAATTCTTGCGGATCGGCAGTATGAATAAATACCGGCAACTTGAGGCGTGCGCACGCCTCCCAAATCGGATTCAACGCGACATCGTCGATGTGCAAGCGCGACCCATCAGATTTTTTCACGGACAGCCCGAAGCTCTTTGGAATTTCGCCGACGCCGACCGCGCCGTTTGCCACATCCGATTCGAGCTGTGCGACGGCCTTCTCCGCCCAACCCGGACCAACGTTTGAGAAGTTGATGCCCGCAAGCACGCGCACGCGGTCTTTCATCGACGATGCGCGTATAGTTGCGATTGTCGTCTTCAGGCGATCCCCAGACATGTTGTCCGCTGACACCATGATCCGCACGTTCAGGCTATCAAGCGCGGCACCAAGCGTGGTGAGACCTTCAGTCGTGCCGAGCAGCCCCGAGGGATGACCATGAAAATCAATTGCCGTATATTTTGACGTCCTCATCACATGTGACGTGGCGATGAGCGTCGAATGCGGTCGGTAGTCTACAATGCTTGGCGGCGCGTTGTTAGGCGCCATACAGCTGCGTGGTCGCACTTCCGTCATCCCCGCGGGACATGATTCTCCCGGCTGAATGCTCGTGGCGTTCCGCATGCCCCCGCGTTGAACCGGTGGCTGTTGTGCGACAAGTGTGGAAACGGCAATGGCGCTGCACGCGATCAACATCTGCACGTGGACAAGCACGGAACGACGGGACATACAAACTCCTAGAGGCGGACGCGCGACGGCCCGATGTCGACGGTCGTTGATTGACGAAGTGCACGCCTGCAATTACGGCTTGACGACGGGATGCGCTGTGAGAAATGTCAATATGCGTGCATTCACTAGGCTCGCTTGCTCCATGTGTGGCAAATGCCCAGAGGAATCAATGGGCACAAACTCGATCGACGGAATGTTGCGCGTGACAACCGTTGCCTTTTCGATAGGAACTGTTCGATCTTGCTTGCCCCAGAGCAGCAAGACAGGCACGTTCGTTTTGCCGACGGAGGCGTAAAGTGCCTCGAAGTCAGTGGTCGCCATCGTTTGCCGGGTCCGCAAGAGCGCCCGACCAAATCCTGGAAAGCGCATCTGCGGTCGGTACTTGTCGGCCCATCCCGGAAAGTGCTCGGGATGTAAGAAGTCCGACGTCTGATTGTCCGCCATGCCCGGCACTTGGGTTACCTGCCAGATCCACGGTCCAATGATCGGCACGCGAAGGAACCACGGTAGCGGTCCGCTTGAGGCAACCGGATCAATCAACGTGAGTGTACGCACGCGTTCAGCATGCGTGCTCACATAATGGGCGGCGACATACCCGCCAAACGACAGCCCGATCAAGTCAATGGGACCACGCACATGTAATGAATCGAGCAGTCCATCCAACTGCGCATCAAACAGCGCGCCGTCATACGCCACATCGGGTCGATCAGACAAACCCCGACCGTACAGGTCATAGCGAATTACCTGGTATCCATCGTTGCGCAAGGCGAAGAACGTGGAATCCCAGATATACAACGGTACAGAAAAGCCATGCACCAACACCACAGTGCGCGCACTATCCGGACCGCCGATATCAAAGTGCGTGACGCCATTTACCAGCCCGCCAAACTGTCCCGACACATTCGTACGTGCCCGCACATCAAGCGTGTCGGTTTCCAGATTTCTCATCGTAGCGTACGCAACACCCGCAACAACAAGTACCACGAGCGCGACGAGCGAAACGCGTAGCAAGCGCATGATCTGTCTGCGTAAAAGGAAGTTTGATTCACGTAGCGAGTCTGACCCGCGTGTTCGCACACGTGCTACTGATAGTCTACGCGACGAGCCAGTGCGCGAGTTCATCTCGTGCAATTCGACGTCCGTTGTCGGACTCCACGTCGGTGTGGCCCGATACGCCAGTCTCATCAAGTATAGGCAAGATCCAAATTAGCGCAAAGATCGCCGCGACTCCATGTTTCCAATTGCGGAGAACCGCTCGCGTTGCACTGCTCTAACGTAGGGTGGCGATGATGTCCGCGTGCTCTACACAAAACGTTCAAACACCCTCCGACCTTTCTATGCACCCGATGCCGTTGCTTTCGCCGCGCCATTGCCGCGTCATATTGTGCGTGTTGGTCGGGGGCCTGTTCGCCTGCGCACGTAGCGACACTACGACGACGCCCGTCACGCCGAGCGTCACCGTGCCCGGCACGCTGACAAGCGTCACTGCAACCGCTGGTAACACCACCGCGAGCATCGCGTTCACTGTGCCATCATCGACCGGTGGGTCAACGATTCTCGCATACACTGCGACATGCGCGGCGGCAGGCGATGCAAAAACAGGCGTTGGTACGCGAAGCCCGATTACCGTCACAGGATTGGTCAACGAAACGTCGTATGCGTGCACCGTTGCCGCGAGCAACGCACAAGGGATCGGCGCCGCGTCAGCCAGCGTGGTCGTGAAGCCCAGTGCGGGCGGAAGCGGTACAGTGTTCACGTTCGCCAGTGCAACGGTTGCGAATGGCGGCAGCTTGCCGTCCACGTACACGTGCGACGGCACAGCCTCAACACTCGCGTTGCAATGGGCCAACGCACCGCTCGGCACGAAAGAGTTTGTGTTGTTGATGACGACGCTCCCAGGTGACGGTACCACGAAATGGAATTGGGTGCTGTACGGTGTTCCATCAACGACCGTGAGTCTTGTCAAAGACAGCTATGGTGTGGGTACGCTCGGCGTGGGCAGCGACGGTCCCGCGCTCGCGTACAATCCGCCCTGTTCGCAGGGGCCCGGCGCCAAAGTGTACACGTACACGTTGTATGCGCTTTCCGCGTCGCCGACGGTGTCCGCAACCGCCAATCAGGTCACGGGACAAGCACTGACAACGGCCATTGCATCACTGACATTGGCATCGGCGTCGTTCAACGTCACCTCAACGCGACCGACCTTTACCACGGCGGCCAATTGCGGGTTTGTTCGCGGTTCGATGATGATTGCAACAACCGGTGTCACCTCCGTCGGCTGCGATAGCGTGTACGCGTACATCAATACCGACGGACTGGCCGCGCATGTGATGATGAACGGTATTGTCGCCACCAACCTACAAGTCCCACTCTCGCAGGCGTTCATTGGCGCGAATGCGTGGAAGATTCCGCTCATGCCGGCTATTGCCGCGAGCACAACTGCCGTCGACGATGGGCCGATTGGTATTGCCGTGAACGGCGTGCCAATCTTTAATCCCTGTAAACAAGGCGGCTGTCAGAATGGTGATACGAAAGTGCTCGGCGAGTTGGATAACTGTAACGGGCACGCCGGTCGCGCTGACGACTATCACTATCACGCCGCACCGCTGTGTCTCATGTCGACGCGCGCTGCGAACTATTGGGACACGCATCCGTTGGGATGGGCACTCGATGGGTACGCTATTTTTGGATTCAACAACACGGATGGCACTGTCGCGACTCGTGACAATGTGTGTGGTGGCAACACGAACGCGGTGCAGAATGCGCCAACGGGGTACAGCTATCATGTGACAAACACGGCGCCCTATGTGCTTGCCTGTTTGCGCGGCACACCAAGTCCAGATCTCGCGGGGCAAGGGGGAAAATATCGGCCGATGCGTCAACCGCCCGTCACGCCATTTCCAAATTCCGCGATGACGCTTGTCACGGACGTCACGGATGGATATCAAGTGCTGCAATTCACGTCCGCGCGAACGTTTACGACAACGGAAACCGGTGCGGATAGTTACGTGAATGCAGCGGGTACGTACAAAATTCGCTACAAAGCGATTGTCGGTTCTGCACTTGTAACGCTGTTGGCGCAAAATGCGAATAGCGGAAAATTGGCCTGCTGGAATTTTCAATTCGTGAACAGCGCTGGTGCAACCACGCAGCCCACGATCTCTTACTGCCGTTAGGACGATAGATGCACGCTCGATTTGCGCTCGCATCGGCATTTGCGTTTGGCGTGGCCTTGTCGCCAAGTGTCACTCGCGATGCACGTTCCGATATCGGAGCGTATCACGAACTCACGGAAAACCGCGCGACATTGGTGCTGCGCGATCAAACGCACGTGTCAGTGACGATGTACATCAACTACACCGATGCATTATATCGGGTGCTCGCGCCGCAGCGCACCATGACAGAATTCGTCGTGGCGTATTCTACGATGCCGCTCCCGGCGCTTCGGGTCGAGCTGCAAAGAGCGCAGACGCGATTTGTTGCGCAGTTACGATTGGCGTCTGCATCGGGCGGTGACGTTGTGTTGCGCAATTGGAGCTGGCCTGATGCAGTGGCCGTGCGAGATATGCTGCAGCAGCAAATGATGCAGGCCGTCGTCGCGCCGGGAGATCACGCGCATCAACCCCCAATGGAAATTCATGTCGATGCAAATGCGTCGTTGCCAATTCGCGCCATGACCGCGCGATTTCCAGTGGAGTTTCAGCGCGTGCTTGTGGTGTCGTACAAGCCGAGTCAGGTGTGGGTGGATCCGGCGGTGCCGTCGCCACGCATTTCGTTTTAGGTACGCCGTTACGTTCGCGGCACTGCGCGCCGCGTCGTAATGTTTGGTTTCCGATGACCGCCTGACCCGTCGGAGAATCGCGATTGAAAAACACTCGACGACCCGCGCTGAATGACTGACTCGCTGGCCGCTCTCGCAACCGCGCTCACTGGACGATATCGCGTGATCTGCGAGATCGGCGCTGGCGGCATGGCGACAGCTTATCTCGCGGACGCCGCGAAGCCTCATCGTCAAGTTGCCGTGAAGATGCTGCGTCCGGAGCTCGCGGCAAGCGTGGGCGCGGATCGTTCCCTGCGTGAAATTGAAATTGCAGCAGGGCTGCAGCATCCGAATATTTTGCCGCTTTACGACTTTGGTGGCGAGAACGGTGTGCTGTTCTATGTGATGCCATTCGTTGACGGTCAATCGTTGCGCGACCGGATGGATAAATCTGGGGCGCTGCCGATCGCGGACGCCTCCCGCATAGTGCGTCATTGCCGGCGTTGCGTCTGTACTCGGCGGCGGCACGGGCGGGTAATAGTGGAGATGCAACACTCTCCATCACGCTTGCCAAGCAGGCTCTCGTGTTAGACACCTCGTTCGCCAGCGCCTGGAGCGCGCTCTATGTCGCGTATTCAAATTCAGGGGAGGTGCAGTTGGCTAGCGATGCAGCCACCCATGCCTACGCACCGCGTGACCGTTTATTTACGCCCCGGATGTTACGGCGACAGCACCAACGTCTTCGTATGCTGCGGACGGAGCACACCAAAATGTCGCCGGTCCGTTGTCAATATCTCACGAACACCAAGTCGCTCCGCCGTCGCCAATACCGTTGCATCAACAAAACCCAACGGTAAGTCGGCGTAAGTCTGCATCAACTCGGCAGCACGATCCATATCTTCGGGTTCGAGCGCTTCGGTCGTGAATTCACCATCGGCCACCGCGCGAATGAACGCAGCTTCGGCCGCTGGTCCAATGCGAGTTTGCAGCAGATAGCACACCTCAGGCAACACCGTCACCGGTACCAGCACGTTGCGCGCCTTTCGGTTCCACCAGGCGACAACGCGATCATGCCAGACATCATTGCGGTCGATCAACGCGTAGAGTGGCCCGGTATCGGCAATGACCGTCACGCGTGCGGATCACGCCAGAGCAGTTCGTCTACACGTTCCGACGTGTCGCTGGTGCCACTGGCAAACTGGCCGGAAATGGACGGAACACCGGTCTTGGTTGGCGGCGCCGCGAGATACAACGCGACCGCTTCGCGCACCATGGACGCGGAACTCACGCCGCGCCGTTGCGCCGCTTTCTGAAGGCGGGAGAGGAGGTGCTCGTCAAGGAAGACCGTCGTCCGCTTCATGACATATATATGGCGGCGCATATATGCTTCGCGCAAGGAGGCATCATTGCAATCGCGTTCCGGTCAAAATCCCCGCCCTTCTGATATAGCACCGCTGCGAAAACCACCGGTGCCACCGTTGTGCCAGACCAGTGTTCGCCCGGGCGCGAACACCGGCGAATCCCAGTTCTTTGCAGCGCGACCATTCTCCCTATGACCCGGTGCCAGTCGCGATTGCATACCTGGAGTCAGCAGGTTGCGCGTGTCGCGCATTCCGAGTGGTGTGCGCACACGCGCGGTCACCAGCGCCTCGTATCCATCCGTGCGCGGTTAGCGACCGCTTGGCGAGTCGTCCAACTCCCATCTCGGAGTACTCGTACTACGATCCGATATCACGCGGCAGTTGATACGCACCAAGAAATGTGTCGCGCTGCTGCGCCGACGTCGCGCATTCGCGCGCAATACGAAGCCAACGGCCGACGGCGACGCCAGTCGCACAAGCGCGGTGAGCAGCAAACGCATGGCGACGGGCGATGGACGATGTGCGTGACGCAGCGGCGTTGTGCGGTCACTCATTGCGCTCGCGATGCGCCACAATCGCCGTCGCCGCGAGATCACCAGTGACGTTGAGCACGGTCGAAAACGTGTCAGGAATCGCGTCGACGGCAATGAGAATACCAATCCCTTCTGGTGGCAGGCCGATGGCCACGAACAGCGGCGTCAGCATGATGAACGCCCCGCGCGGTACGCCAGGTGCGGCAAACGAAAGAAATACTGCAGCGAAGGCAATGGTGGCTAGTTCGCGCGCATGCAACGGCACACCGTAAAACCACCCGACAAAAAATGCGCCGATAGTCCAACTCACCGGCCCGGCGATCTTAAACGTTGACACCGCTAGTGGTATCACAAATCCAGTCACGCGATTCGGTATGCCAAGCCCGCGTTCAGCGCTTTCAATGAGCGCTGGCAATGACGCAACCGATGAACTCGAACTAAACGCGATTAATTGCGCGGGCAGTGCCGCGCGCGCGAATTGCCGCATAGGAATTCCGCCAAACATGGCAACCGTCGGATAGAGCAGCAAAACGATCACGATCGAACCGAGCGAATACGCCGCGATGTACACACCAATCGCGCCCGCGACACTCGCTCCTAAGTGCGCCGCCAGTGGCAACACCAACGCAAATACTCCAATGGGCGCGGCCAAAACGACCCATCGCACAATGCGGAGCATCGCATCGGCCAACGCACGAAAGAAACCCACCATCGTTTCGCGTTCGCGCGTCGGACTTTGCGCGATCGCCACCGCGAGCAAGAGCGTAAACAGCACCAGGGGCATCATCGCGCCGCTCGCCGCTGCCGCGATCGGGTTTGCCGGAATGAGCGACACAAGAAACGTCGCTGCCGTTTGCGCTTGACCGCCAGCACTCAGTTGACTCGCTGCTTCCGCCGCACCGGCCGGCAACGCCGGTCGAACCCCCTGCGTTGGCGGCAATGTGGAAAAGAGCACGCCGACGAGTGGAATGATGATGGCCGCAGTGGCCGTCAGCAACGCGATGAATACCACGAGCGTGCGGGCACCGATACGACCAATCGATTTCACGTCGGCCGCAGACGCAACGCCGGTGATAATCAACGCAACTACCAGCGGAATAACGGTCATGCGAATCGCGTTCACCCACAACGTCCCGAGCGGAGCAATCGCATCAGCGGCGCGGAGTAGTGCTGCATCGTTTGTCGCACCAATCAACATTCCAGCAGCGAGTGCGACGCCGAGCGCAAGCAACACGCGATTGCCTTCTTTCAAAGCAGTACTCCGTAAATGGGTGACGGCGAAGTGCTAGTAGCACGCTACATCATCAGGTCGCCGCCGTTGATGTCAAACGCGGCGCCGCTAATGTAGCCCGCGGCCTCGGATGCCGCGAAGCAAATCACATCGGCGACCTCGCGCGCGGTGCCGAGTCGCGGTACGGGAAATCCCGACGCTAATTGCTGCAGCGTTTCGGACGACGCGTACTCGCGCGTCAGCTCGGTATCAATCATTCCCGGACATACGGCATTGACGGTGATACCAAATTGTCCCAATTCCTTTGCGGCCGCGCGTGTCAGCCCGAGCAGTCCGGTCTTTGACGCGGTGTAGTGCGCGCCACCGAGTGTGCTCACCATGCGCCCGGCGGTCGACGAAATATTCACGATGCGTCCGTACTGCTGCGCTTTCATGAATGGCAACACAGTTTTGGTGAATACAAATGGCGCCGTGAGATTTACTTCAAGCGTGGCGCGCCATTCAGCCACCGAGAGAGCGTCAAATCGTGTAGACGTCGCCAGTGCGGCATTGTTGACGAGGATGTCGACGCGACCAAAATGTTCAAGCGTCTGTCGTACGATTTCTTCGGGCACGCCATCGTGCGTGATGTCACCGCATACCGCGAATGCACGCTCGCCCAGCACGTCGGCGATAACTTGGGCCCGGGCCTGATCACGCGCGTTGATGACAACGCAGGCGCCGCGTTCATGCAAGCGCTCCACCGCTGCGCGACCGAGTCCGCGTGCAGCGCCCGTCACGATGGCAACGCGACCGGCAAAGTCATTCAACGACTCGCTCATGCGCGACGGATCACGGCCAGCGGCGCACATTGCGCACCACGTGAGGCACGTCGAGACCGGAATTCAGTTTGCTGGTCGACATAGCGGGAAAGGGGGTCGCGCGAGCGCACAATTCGTGCGCAATGGTAAGTTTGAGGAGACCGATCCGCAACCAATCCCGCCTCCACAGAATCATGCGTGTATCAGAAGCAATAACCCAGCGACGTTCCATCAGGCGCTTTAGCGACGTACCCGTTTCGCGCGAACATATCGAGGCGCTGCTGAGTGCAGCGACGCTCGCGCCAAACCATCGACTCACGCAACCGTGGCGCTTTTATGTGATGGGCCCCGACGCCCGTTATGCCTATGGATTGGCATTGGGTGATCGCAAAGCGCGAAAAATTGAGGATCTGGAAAAAGCGCGTCTGACACGAGAAAACGTAGCGAAAGAACATCGTGCATTGCCGGCGATGATTGCGGTCGCAATGGTGCAAAACGAAAACGAAGAAATTTGTGAAGAAGATTATGCGTCGGTCATGATGGCGCTGCAAAATTTGTCGCTCGTCGCGGTCGAGCACGGACTCGGCACGCACATCAAAACGGGCGCGGTGATGGCCGACCCCGTGGCACGCACCTCGATTGGTGCGCGCGACGGCGAACGCGTGGTGGCATTGGTCAACATCGGCGTTCCCGCCGCCGTCCCCGACATGAGCCGTCGCGACGCTGCGTCGACTTTCACGACGTGGGTACCGTAATTCGTTGAATGCGCACGATTGCGTAGCCAATCCGTCGCAGAGCGTGTGCCAGGTCGCGACGTGCCACGGTTACCGCGATCATGTTTCAGATCGTGCGCGAGGTACACGGTCGCCATCCCGCCGGCGCCAATTTCGCGCTCAATGCGGTAGCGGTAGCGGTCGCGCAGGAGCGTTGGCAGCTGTGTTGGGCGCATCACCATGTCTGCGTCGGTCAAATTGTTTATGTCAGCGTGCTGCTACTCGCCATCGTGACCTCCCGATCCCGATGGCAATTGCGGGACCCCATTCTTTGCCGCGACGCGCAACAGGCCTGTATCGGTGTACAGCAACAACTTCTCGCGCGTGTCCGTGATGTCCAAATTGCGCATCGTCAATTGCCCAATGCGATCCAGCGGCGTAAAAAACGCCTCGCCGCGTTCCATCGTTAACCGTTCGGGCTTATACGTGAGGTTCGGGCTCGATGTATCCATGATCGTGTAGTCGTTACCGCGACGCAGTTCGACGGTAACCTCACCGCTGATCGCGCGCGCGACCCAACGTTGAGCGGCATCACGCAACATCAACGACTGCGAGTCCAGCCACCGTCCTTGATACAGCAAGCGACCAAGTTTGCGACCATTTGCGCGATACGTCTCAATCGTGTCTTCATTGTGAATACCCGTCACGAGACGTTCGTAGGCGATGTAGAGCAACGCCAGTCCCGGTGCTTCATAAATACCACGACTCTTCGCTTCGATAATGCGATTCTCAATCTGATCGCTCATGCCCAACCCGTGTCGGCCGCCGATAACATTCGCGTCCATGAATAGCTCGAGCGCGCTGTCGTAACTCTGCCCGTTGATGGCGACCGGCAAGCCTTCGTGAAAACGAATGGTGACGGTTTCGCGTTTCACCTCAACATCATCACGCCAAAATGCCACGCCCATGAGAGGATGCACGATGTGCATACCCTTGTTCAGGAATTCCAAATCCTTCGCTTCGTGTGTCGCGCCTAAAATGTTTGAGTCGGTAGAATACGCCTTCTCCACACTCATCTTGTACTCGAATCCAGCCGCTATCAAATACTCGGCCATCTCCGTCCGTCCACCCAATTCGTCAATGAACTGCTGATCGAGCCACGGCTTGTACACGCGCAGGTCAGGATTTGTCAGCAACCCGTACCGATAGAACCGTTCGATATCGTTGCCTTTAAACGTGCTCCCGTCGCCCCAAATGTTCACGTCATCATCGCGCATCGCGGCAACCAGCATTGTGCCTGTAACGGCGCGGCCGAGCGGCGTGGTGTTGAAGTACGTTGCGCCGGCGGTCGTGATATGAAACGCTCCACACTGCAACGCGGCAAGACCCTCCGCGACAAGTTGCGCACGACACTCAATTAGGCGCGCCCGTTCGGCGCCGTATGCCATCGCCTTGCGCGGAATTTCGTCGTAATCTGTCTCATCCGGCTGTCCGAGATTGGCCGTGTATGCGTACGGTACCGCACCTTTTGCGCGCATCCAATGCAGGGCAGCGCTTGTGTCGAGACCACCAGAAAACGCGATGCCGACTTTTTCGCCGACCGGGAGATGCTGCAGAATGTTGGGCATAGCGCAATTTAGGCGCCTTGCCGCGTGCGTGCGACAACTCAGTCGCGCTTGGATGTAGCTTGCCTTGATGAAAGTACTGATTCACATCCAGTGGCCGGTGAAGGCGTGGTCCATTCCCGATGCGCACGTGGCCGCGCTTGTTGCGGCGTTTCCGGAGGTTGAGTTTGTGCGCGCGCTGAACATGGAGAGTGCGGCCAGGGCCGTCGTCGATGTTGATGCGTGCTTCACCCCCATGTTGACGGCCGAGATGATTGTCTCTGCAAAGAAGCTTCGATGGGTGCACTCACCGGCTGCCGCAGTGGAAGGATTACTTCCGCTGTCCACGCTGGCGACACACGGTGTGCTGGTGACGAATTCCAAAGGGGTGCAGGCGATCCCGATTGCCGAGCATGTGATGGGAGGGTTGCTCGTGTTGTCGCGGAAATTACACCACACGTTGGCCGCGCAGCGCGAACGGCAATGGATTCAAAATGACTTAATTCACGATTGGCCACGGCTGCTCCATGGTCAGCGCATGACCATTGTTGGACTCGGCACCATCGGTATGGAGATTGCAAAACGTGCGCATGCATTTGGCATGCACGTGACCGGCGTACGTCGGACGCTCGATCAACCAATGATGCCATTCGTTGATCGTGTGGTGGGGCCGGATCAGCTAGACGATGTGTTGCAGGATTGCGATGTCCTCGTCTTGGCGGCACCCGGCGTGTCGTCGACACATCAGATGATAGGCGCCGAGCAGTTTGCGTTGCTGAATCGCGGCGCGTTGTTGGTGAATGTCGCGCGCGCCGCGATTGTCGAGGATGCGGCCATGCGCGCTGCACTCGCCAGTGGTCAGCTTGGCGGGGCGATGCTGGACGTGTTCGACCGAGAACCGCTTGACGCGATGGATGCGCTTTGGACGACGCCCAACGTCGTCAT
>JANYFO010000039.1 GCA_025362635.1 Gemmatimonadaceae bacterium
TTGACGACGACGAATTGCGCGCGTTTGAAGCGTCGGTCGTGCGGTTAGTGGGCGACAGCGTGCATCGCGGTGGGTACACGGTCGAACTTAAAATCGACGGCGCAGCTGTGGCGTTGACATATCGCGACGGCATTTTAGTGACGGGCACTACACGCGGCGACGGAACCGAAGGTGAAGACGTAACTGCCAACATCCGGACTATCAAAAGCATTCCGTTACGACTGCAAGGCGATCGTCATCCCGCGCTGATGGAAATTCGCGGGGAGGTGTACATGCCGTTCGCTGGATTCGAACGTATGAATGAAGCGCGCGTTGCCGCGGGCGAACCCGTATTTGTAAATCCCCGAAATTCGGCGGCAGGTTCGTTGCGACAGCTGGACGCATCGATCACCGCGCAACGTCCATTGCATTTCTTCGGCTATGCCGCGGTGCTTGCTGATGGTCGAACGCCGGCGGCGTCACAGTGGGAACTGCTCGACACCTTGGCCTCGTGGGGGATTTCGGTTGCGCCGCATCGCCAGCGTTGTGCGACGATGGATGCGGTCGCTTCGTGGGCGTACACGGTTGAACACGAAACGCGCGCGACTCTGGGGTTTGCGATTGATGGTGGCGTTGTCAAGATCGACGATGTGGCCGTTCAACACGAGATTGGCATTCGCAATGACCGCACGCCGCGGTGGGCGATCGCGCGCAAGTTCGCACCCGATATGGCCGAGACGCGATTACGGCGGATTGACGTCAGTGTGGGTCGGACTGGGGTGTTGACGCCGTTTGCCGTGCTTGAGCCAGTGGAGGTTGGTGGCGCGACTGTAACCTTCGCATCGTTGCACAACGCCGACCAAATCGCGAAGAAAGATTTGCGCGATGGGGATTGGGTGCAAGTCGTACGCGCTGGTGATGTAATTCCCTACGTACTCGGTCCAATTCCAGAGCGGCGTATCGGCACTGAGGCGCCGTGGTCGATGCCCGCGCGCTGTCCGCGCTGTGACACGCTAACGGTGCGTTATGGCGAGGATGTCGCGACATATTGTCCGAACGTCGCGTGTCCCGGTCGTTTGCTTGAGGCACTCGTGCATTTCGCCTCGGGCGATGCACTCGATATCGACGGCTTGTCGTACGCGCGCATCGAACAACTGCTGAACGCCGGTTTCGTGCATGATTTTGCCGATTTGTTCGATGTGACCGTCGCTCAACTCGTGACGTTGGATCGATTCGCGACCAAGAGCGCTGAAAATCTCGTGGCGGCGATTGCGAAGTCGAAGCAACAGCCGTTGTCGCGCTTACTGTTTGGTCTCGGTATTCGGCATGTTGGCGCGCAGGCGGCGCAACTGCTGGCGCGACAATTTGGTTCGCTCGAGGCATTGCGCTCGGCCACCCCCGAGGCGCTCGGCGCGGTGCGCGGTATTGGCGACACGATTGCGGCGTCTGTTGCGGATTATTTTGCGAATGCGACCTCGTCTGCGCTCGTCCAAAAATTGCGCGATCGCGGACTACAGGTCACAGAACCAAACGCCGTGGTGCTGGGTGGACCGTTGAGTGGAGCGACGGTAGTCCTGACGGGCTCGCTGCCAACGTTGTCGCGGGGTGAGGCAACGACCCTGGTCGAACAAGCCGGCGGTCGCGTCACGAGTGGTGTATCGAAAAAAACCACGTTCGTTGTCGCGGGTGAGGATGCAGGGAGCAAACTGGAGAAGGCGGTGGCGTTGGGAGTTGAGGTGATAGGTGAGGCGGAACTAATTAAACGGGGTATGGGGTTGTGAACATGGAATGGGCTATCACGAACTGCGACACATCGTCATCGCGGGACCCGCTTGACGTGACGGTGCCGATGCGCGAGCGTCGTAGGCACATATGAGCACTACACTGCCTTTTCTAACGACTCATTCCGTGGCGATGCCGGTTGAGTTTTTCGGCGCCCTGCGAAACGCGGTGCAAGAGACACGTGGCGCATCGATGCTCGTGGATTCGGTGCGCGATGCCGGATACCACGCGGGCGCGGCGTTCTACGACAGTTTTGCGTTGTGGCTCGAAGGCCGGGATGAGGCAGCACCCGAGTCGCTGGCGGACGAACGTTTTGGACCATTGCTCAGCGAGTTTCTCCTCGCATCCGGATGGGGCGAGATTGCATTGACACCGCTGAGCGATGCGGTCATTACCCTTGATGCCGATGCATGGAGCGAAGCGCAAGGCGATGGTGCGGGATGCCTCGTGTCGACCGGATTATTTGCCGGCTTTTTTGGTCGACTTGCAGAGGCACCAATTGCCGTGCTCGAAGTCGAGTGCCGCACATCAGGTGATACGCACTGTCGTTTTTTGCTCGGCTCTGTTGACGTGCTGAGCTATGTGCACGAGGCGATGGGTCGTGGTGTCTCGTATGAAACGGCCGCGAGTAGCGCGTAAGGCGCTACAATAATCCTTCATACTTTGGGTTGGGCTTCAAATCGTCATCAATAAGAATTTCGCGATCCCATGGGAGGACAATGGCACTCTCGGTGGCAAGGGCGTGAAAGTCAGGTTCAAATGTGCCAGTGCGAAAGCTGACGGCGGTTCGGACATCGGTGGCGCCAACATTGATCAATGCAGCTACCGCAAGGCGCATCGTGTCGCCAGAACCACATGTTTCATCGACGATGAGCGCACGTTTTCCGCGCACCTCAATCGGTGCGGCGCCGAACACTGCAGGCGTTGCACGCACGCGTTCGGTGCTGTAGCGACGCGATACCATGATGGAGTGAAATGGCAGGTCGAGGATGGCCGCGACGGCGGCGCCGGGGACGACGCCAGCGGTGGCAATTCCGACGACGATTTCTGGACGCCACGCGCGCGCAACCTTGAGCGCAAGCGCACGCGACAATTCACCGAACAATGGCCAATCAACCAACAATACTCCCTTGGCAGGGTCGGGTGCATACGGTGGGCGCGACGACATGCACGTCTCCTGTTGGGGTATGTCGGAGTGTAGCGCTGTGAGAGCGTAGAAACTAGCAGCGCGCCACGTCGCGCAGCCTTGTTGGGCGCGTGACTCACCGATACCTTTGCGCCATCCGATCGACTTCTCTTTTATTCTCCGAAACTACCGCGAGCGCATGACTTGGTGGCGCCGTCTTGTCGGCGGTTCATCCGGGCGCGGATCACGCCCCACGGACTTTCTCGCTGAAGCGCTCGAACTCGAGTCGCGCGGCGATTATCCGAACGCCCTAACGTCCTATCGTCTTGCGCTTCGCGCGCATCCCGATGACGTGCGTGTGCTGCAGAACATCGCGATCGCATTTTCAAAAACAGGGCAGCCGGAGGAAGCGATTCGTACGTATCGGCGTGCGTTGCAGGTCGCTCCGGATTTGTCAGGTGCGCATTACGGGCTCGCGTTTCTATTACTCAAACGTGGTGATACCGCTCACGCCGGCATGCATCTCGAGGCATTTTTGCGCAACAGTACCAGTACCGATGATGCGTCTGCGCGATTCCGCGAGCACGCCCGACAGACGCTCGAAAAATTGCGTGGAGCGCCGAACGCTGAGCAGCCCGGAACGGAGCAGCCGACAGTAAATCACGACGCGCGTCATATGGCGTCGAGCGACGCGCCGACCTTCAACCCCGAGAACTAAGTGGGTCGGGTTCTGTCGATTGTCAGCCAGAAGGGTGGTGTCGGAAAAACCACGACTGCCGTTAACCTCGCCGCCGCATTCGCGCGCCGTGGTTTAAAGACGTTGTTGGTGGACGCTGATCCGCAGGGGGCCGTTCGCTACGGGGTCGGATTGCGTCGTGGTCATCCCACGGTCGGCTTCGATGATTATTTACGCGGTGATTGCTCCCTGCGCGAAGTAATCCTTCCTACTGCCCTCCCATGGTTGCGTGTGATTCTTGCCGGGAGCGTGAGCGAAGCCGCGGACCATTCCGATTTTCAACGACGCGTTGGCGAAAGTACAGTGTTGGCCGAGCTGCTGCAGTTGGCGCGTGAGCGGTGTCACGTGGTCGTTGTGGATACGCCACCGGGATTGGGCGCGGTTACGCGACGTGTGCTCGCGGCAAGCCAACATGTCATCGTGCCGTTGCAGTGCGAGCCGTTGGCACTCCAAACGACCCCGCAAATTTTGCGTGCGATTCAAGATGTCATTCTCGAGAATGATGAGCTGACGCTCGAGGGGATTTTGTTGACGATGTTCGAGGCTGGGAACCCAGCTTCGGAACGGGTAGTACACTATGTTCGCGAACACCTTCCACAACATTTGGTGTTCAACGTCCCCATTCCGCGGACGCCCGCGACGGCCGATGCATTTGCGGCGGGGCAACCAGTGGTCCTGCGCGCGCCCGCTGATCCGGCGAGTCAGGCCTACGTGAATCTCGCCACGCAATTGGCTGAGCGCTTCACGTGAAACATCAGGCGTGAGCATCGTCGAATGAGTCGAGCAGTTCGTCGTGGTGGTTTGCAACGCGTCGTGATTGGTGCGTTGGGTGGCGTCGGACTCGGCGTGGCGGTGTCGTGTGTCGAAATTGGCACGAGTCCGTCTGAGCCAGCGGCCATTGAACTCTCCGCATTTCCGTCGCCATCGGTGGTAATTGGCGATACGCTGCGTGATGAAGCCGGCGTGACCGTGCCCATTCGAGCGATTGTGCGCAATGTGCGCGGTGACATTATCGCGAACGCGGTGGTCCGTTACTTGTACGCGGACGTCGTCCGTGACGCCGCCCTTGCGATCGATTCGCTTACCGGTGTGGTGCGTGCACTGCGCGCCTCAACCGGTGATGCGAGAATTGTGGCGCGGGCTGGCGGCTCGCTGCAAGTGCTGCGTGTGCTCGTTGTGACCACGCGACCGGATTCAATCGACGGTGGCTCGCCGAGTTCAAGCCCACCGGTTTTTACCACCACGTTGCCAGACACAGGTCGATTGCGAGCGGTGGCGAACACGAGCACAGCGTTCAACGCGGTCGTACGCCATGTGGATTCGGTTGCAACGGTGACGGGCGTAAACGCGTGGCTCGTGCGGTATGAAGTGGTGAAGCCGGCGAACCCGACGAACGATACGACGAAAG
>JANYFO010000393.1 GCA_025362635.1 Gemmatimonadaceae bacterium
GATCGCGGCAACCGGTGATCTTGAATCGCTCAAGCGCGCCGCGCGCCTCACCGCGCGTGAGGCACGCACGATGGGCGTCAATTGGAATCTCGCGCCAGTGTGCGATTTAGATTTGCTTGCAGAAAATCCGGTGCTTGGTACGCAAACCATGGGCAATGATGCGCGTCGCGTCGCTGCGCTCGTGTCGGCGTGGATTGAAGCGTGTCAGGCCGAAGGCGTGCTCGCGTGTGCAAAGCGATTTCCAGGCACGGGTCGCGCTACGACCGACGCGCACGTCGTCACACCAGTGATTGATGTGCCGGCCGATCAACTCAAAGATGTGGATCTTCAACCGTTTCGCTCCGCCATTAGTGGTGGAGTGGCGAGCATCATGACGTCGCACGTGGCGTATCCGTCGCTCGATTCAAGTCGGATGCCCGCGACGCTGTCGCGCGAAATGTTGCAGTGGCTCCTGCGGCAACAGCTAAAGTACGACAATTTAATTGTGTCCGATGCGCTGACGCTCGCGGCGGTGACGCGCGATCGTGATGCTGATCTTCGCACGTCGGCGGAAGCTGCCGTGCTCGCGGCGCGTGCAGGTTGTGATGTGCTGCTCGATCCTGGGCCACTCGACGCCGCCCTCGATGCCCTCGAGCGCGCCCTTGATGATGGGACGTTGGATCCGGAACGTGTGCGACAATCGATGCGTCGTCGTCTGAAGTGGGCGCAGTGGGCGTCACCACCCAACGATTGGCGCCGACCCAGTGGTGCGGACACGGCGTGGGGCGCATTGTTGGCGGATCGTGTGCTCAACGTGCTGCATGGCCCGTTACCGGTGCTCGGTGCCGTCACGGAAGTCGCGGCCGTTGATGATGATGAGCAGGTGCCAGGTACGCGCGCGGCACGGAGTGCACTGGTGGATGCGCTGCGACTTGGCGGACATGACGCACGTGCGGTCGATGCGCCGTCCGTGGCAAGTGGTGGTCCGCTCGTGGTGGGTTTGTTTGCGGACTATTTGCCGTTTAAGGCGCGTATGACGCTACTGCCCGAGACGATTGCGCGCGTGCATGCACTCATGGAGCAAGCGGCGGTCTTGCAACGCGGCATCGTATTAGTCGCGCTGGGTGATCCGCGTTTTGTCGCGCAACTTGCGCTCGACGTGCCAACGATTGTTGCGTGGAGTGGTGATCGCGTCATGCAGCAGGCGGCGGCGCGTGCATTGGCGAGGGCGCGCAAGTAGTACTGGACGACAAGCGCGCGTTCACGCTCAGGCGCGGCAGGGGACCGTCTGTTGTATCCGTGTCGCGTGATGCAGCCGAATAGGACCTACGTCTGCAATCGGCTCACCAGCCAGACCACCGCGACAAGCGCGAGTAACGCCAAGCACCACATCAACGGCTGCACCGAGCGCCGACGTTTATCCACAACGTCATCCGGGGCGCCGAGCGCTGCGTGATCTTCCGCAGCACGCGCGTGCGAAAACTCCGCGTTGAATGCCGCCTTGGAGAGAATTGGCGTTCCGTAGCGCGGCGTGGGGTCGCTGCGAAATTGTGCTTGTGGAACGCGACCTGCCGTTGTGTCCGGATTGACCGCTTCGCGCATTAAAAACGTTGCGTATCCTACCTCGTCAACATCGGTTGACGGTTCAAGCGCATCGCCATCGAAGCGTGCCGCAATGACCGTAATGTTGTCGGGTCCACCGCGCTCGTTGGCCTTATCAACCAAGCGCTGACAAAGCGCCCGCACGTCGCTTTCTTCACGGGCGTATTGCCCAATTTCACTCGTGCGCACTAAGCCGGAAAGGCCGTCGCTGCAGAGGATGAGTGTATCGCCGCGCCGTACTTGCTGATGTGTGAGATCGACCGTGACATGTGCTTCGGGACCCAGCGCTTGCAGAATAATATTGCGTCGATCGCTGACGTCCGCTTCTTCTTGCGTAAGCTCACCCGCTTCGACCAGTCGCTGCATCAACGATTGATCTTTGGTGAGTTGGCGGGCCTGCCCGTCGCGCACAAGGTAAGCGCGGCTGTCGCCGACCTGCGCGAAAAACAATCGATCACGAAACAGGCCGGCGATAGTGGCCGTGGTGCCCATGCCTCGATGCTCCGGATTTTCTCGCGAGTACTGATGAATGCGAGTGTTGGCCGCTTCGGTCGCATTACGCAGCGCTTCGGCAAAGCCGTCGGCCGACGGACCGGTTGCATCAATCCACGATTCCCGCAACACATCCAGGACGACGTCACCTGCCATACTACTCGCGAGTTCACCCGACGCGGCACCACCCATGCCGTCCGCGACAAGAAAGAGCAACCCGTGAGACGCTGGCGCCACGCGGTGCGGGACGCCGTCAAACGCGACCGGCATTCCCGTTTCAAGATTGGCGACGAGAAACGTATCCTCGTTGTGCTCGCGCGTGTGTCCAACATCGGATAGCGCGAAAACACGGACCACGACCGTCGAGTCGTTGTCAGCAGGAAAATCGTTTGGTTGAGGCACAGAGGCGATCACAGCGTCATAGCGCGGGCCGGTGCGAACAAGGGACGGTAGCGAAACCTTACGGACGGGAACGCCGAAGGTTTTACGGGGACCAACGTGGCCGAACCGACGGCACCACGCAACGGGAGATTCAGAAGAAAGATGGCCCACGCCGTCCATGTGGGCCAGATGTTGCGCTGGACTCGCTTGGTGATCGTCGCGAGCTTGCTACGAATGTTCAAGGCCTTTCACCGCATTGTTCTCGCGGCCGTTCTCAGCACCACACTCCTCAGCGGCTGCGCAGCCACCGCTGCGCTCCCATCGCCCACGTCGACCAACGCGCGTGCTACGCCAACAATAACCCGTGGTGGTCCCGTGTTGTCGCCTCGTGCACCTGGGGGATTGCCACCGGTCCCTGTTGTCAGTGGCGCGGCGCTTGATGTGCAGGTGCGCTATCCGTCGGACAACCAACTCATCACCAGTCGCGATTCGAACTTTGTGTTGGGAAGCCTCGGATCGGGCGACGCGACACTGCTCGTCAACGGCGTACCTGTTCCCGTCGCCGCCAATGGCGCCTTTCTCGCCTGGTTGCCCAATCCTCCGACGAACGCCCCACAATACGAGGTCGTAGTTACGCGGGGCGCGGACACGGTGCGACGAACGACGCGGATTCGGTATGCGACACGAACGCTCATGCCCCTTGATGGAAAACTGCACGTCGACTCCGCGTCGTTGGCACCCAGTGCGCGTATTATGGTGCCACCCGATGAACTTCTGCGCGTCAGCGTGCGCGCACCGATGAACGCGTTGCTCTGGTTCGAAAGTGCCGACGGTGCACGACGGCCGATGCTTCCACTCGGTCGCCCGCTCTCAGCCACTAATGCGGGTGCGGTGTTCGCCACCGAGATTGCCGCGCGTCGCATCGCCGGTGCCAAAGTTTTGGCCACTCGCGCAACCGACACGGTGCGACTCGCGCTTCCGGTCCTACAAATGACAGACCCGGAATCGCGCATCGTAGGCCTCTTGCGTAGCGCTTCAACGATTGGCAGTGACACCGATCGTGTCGTCAATGCGCGGACCGTTCCCGATGGTACGTACAAGTGGTTGCTCATGCCCGGCACCGCCCTCGAAATCACCGGAAAACAAGGCGCAGCAACTCGGGTCAAACTCGACGATGCGCTTGATGTCTGGGTGGCCAACGAAGACATCGTGACGATGCCTGTCGGCACCGCGTTGCCGCGTCGCGTCACCGGTGGACTGCGACTCACCCC
>JANYFO010000067.1 GCA_025362635.1 Gemmatimonadaceae bacterium
AACATGACGCCGGTCAGCACAAGCGCGCCTCCTACAATCGTTCCGATTCCAGGAACCTCGGCAATACCGGGTAGGAGCGCAGCCAGCAACGTTGCCCCGATTGGTTCTCCCAAGGTGGTGAGATTGACCACGTAGGCCGGAAGGTGCCCCAGCGCCCAAATCATGCCTGTATGCCCCAGCAGCATGGGACCAAGTGCCAAGCCAGCGAAGAGTGCGAGCTCACGCGGCGGCTGTGGAGTAAGCGATTCGCCAGTGACAGTCGCGAACAAAACGCAGGCGAGAAACGCCGCGCCGTAAACCAGGCCGACGTACGGCCATAGGGCCAACGTTTGTCGAACTCGACGACCGATGAGGAAATAAAACGCCCCTGTGACCGCACCGACACAAGCCAACACGTCTCCAAACAGTGACCGCACACGCGCAACGTTTGCGCCATGCGCGTGATCATCAATCGCCCCAGCGGTGAAGGAGTTGAAAAGGCCCGTCATGCCACCTGGAACGTCCGCGAGCCCCACCACGAGTGCGCCAAGCACCGCGACGGCAATCCCATACCACTGCTTCCGTGACGCGTGTTCTCCGAGCCATCGCGCTGAGAAAAGCGCGATCACCACGGGCTGCAAATTTACCAATGCAACTGAGGCCGCCACGCTTGTGTAGCGCAGCGACGAGTTCCAACTCCAAAAATGCAGCGACAGTAGTACGCCGGCCCCAATGGCGAGTACGACGTCACGACGCGCGAGCGTTCGCCATGCGCGCCATTCTCCGCCGACCACGAGCGCAATGGCAACGATGACCAACGAAAATCCGAGCCGCCACGCCGCAATCACCAATGCGGGCGCATGCGACAACCGCACGAGCGGCGCCGCAAACGAAATACCTAAGAGCGAGGCCGCGAGCACGAGTAGCGGCGAGCGACTAGGCGCGGTCGAATTCGCAGCTTCGACGCGTTGAGGACTGGAGGCTGGAGATGATGACGTCACGGCGGGCAACGTAACGCGTGCTGCGCAAATTCGCAGCAAACGATCCACATGTTCGCACGAAGGACGCAGGGTTCGCCAAACACCACTACATTATGCGGCCATGATACCAACGATTGCTCGGAACCGGCTTTTGGCGCTTCTCGCGGCGGCGCATCAACAACATGTGGTGATCGTAGGCGACGCCATGCTTGATGTGTATTTGCGCGGCGACGTGGATCGTATTTCGCCCGAAGCGCCCGTGCCGGTGGTGCGCGTGCGCGAACGCAAGCTCGCGCTCGGCGGCGCTGCGAACGTGGCGCAAAATGTCGCCGCGCTCGGCGCTGCGTGTGACCTTGTCGCCGTCGTCGGTGACGATATTGCTGGTCACACGCTGCGCGAGCAATTGCTGGCAGGTCGCATGGAGTCGCGATCCCTCGTGAATGTTGAACGCCCAACAACAACGAAGACCCGCGTAATGGCGCGCTCGCAACAACTTGTGCGATTTGATGAGGAAGAGGACGGCGACCTCACCGCTGCCGAGGTTACGCGCGTGCTTGACGCGATTGCGCGCGTGCTGCCGCAGGCGACGGCGCTTGTTTTCGAGGACTACAACAAAGGCGTCCTCGTGCCCGCCGTGATTGAAGGCGCGATCGCTCTCGCGCGTGATCGCGGTTTGCCCATCGTCGTAGATCCGAAGTTTCGCAATTTCTTTGCGTATCGCGGTGCGACCGTGTTCAAACCGAACCGTCGAGAACTCGAGAATGCGCTTGGGGCGGCCGTGGATCTTGATCATCCGGCCGCCCTCCCCACGACATTTGCGCGGCTTGGCGTCGAGCATCTGTTGTTGACCTTGGGCGAACGCGGCATGGCGCTCATGTCGGCCGATGGCGTGGTTCATCGCGTGCCGACCACCGCGCGCGAGGTGTACGACGTCGTGGGTGCAGGTGACACGGTCACAGCGTATCTTGCGACAATGCTTGCCGCCGGTGCGACGGCGCTTGAAGCGGCGATTGTGGCGAATTATGCCGCAGGCGTCGAAGTGGGAAAGCTGGGCGCCGCGACGGTGACGCCGGCAGAGGTGCTTGAAGCCTTCGATGTGCATACCGGCACCGGTTGAGCGCGGCCCAACGATGCGTTTGTGCGTTGCTTCGCTAGCGCGCACACGACAGATTGACCGTGTTGGTGGTCACCGCGAAGTGCGAAGGTCCGGTAGCTTAGTTGGTCAAAGCGCTCGACTCATAATCGAAGGATCGTGGGTTCAAGTCCCACCCGGACCATT
>JANYFO010000398.1 GCA_025362635.1 Gemmatimonadaceae bacterium
TCGTTTGACAAGTGATGGATATGCGACGGCGATGCGCTCTAATTCATTGTACGTCTCGCTCAGCGTGCGATACGTGACGCGACCCGTGGGCAACGGCGACGGGTAGGGAATTGACAAAGGCGCGGGCGCAGTTCGTGGCGCGGAAGCTGGCGGCGTTTGCGCAGGCGCGACACTCACGACGAGCACCAGCAAAGCGAGCATCGTCGCAATGCCACTGGTCGCAACGCGCTTGGTCGTACGCCTGATGTCCGCGCGCATTATGCCACCAAACACTTGCGCAATGCCGCGGCAAATCGCGGCGCATCCGACACTTTCAACCCGCACACCCCAACACGAAGTCCCTCGTTCATCGGCACGACAAACACGTTTTCCGCTTGCAACCGCTCGGCCACCGCAAACGAGTCGTCGAGCAGAATGGCCACAAAAAATCCACCGTCCCACGGAGCAGCGCGGAGTCCTTCTGCACGCAGCGCCATATTAAGCGCGTCGGCGCGTTGCGTGAGCGTTGTACTCCAGTGCGCGTGTTCGTCCGCAAGTGCGCGCTGTGCCGATTGGTCACGCGTCATGCGCAGCAATACGCTCATCGGCGCACGCGCGCAGGTGGAAAATGTGCCACGGCACGTGGTCGCCAATGCCGCACCGAGTGCGAGGTCGGTACTCCACGGAAACACGAGGGCGCCGGCACGCGCACCGTACAGCGTAAACGCTTTGCTGAGACTCAGGCTCGCGCCCACCAACACGTCGCCTGTGGCACCGAACGCCGCGTAATCGTCTAATGCTGCGCGCACCGTGTGTTGATTACGCGCGTAGTCCAGATATGCAAAATCGAGGAGCAGGGTCACGGGGCCGAGCGGCGTAAGTTCTCGCAGCATCTGCAGCAGCGCATGACGATCGGTCGTCGTAAGACTGCGACCGGTGGGATTGTGACACGGGTCGTTTAGCCACAACAGCAATCGTCCTTGTGCGCTCAAAATCGATTCGCACGTGGTCCGCCACGCCGCAATGTCTAACGGCGCACCAACCGCGGGATACGGCACCGTCTCCATGACGATACCGTTCTCGGCAGCGAGGGTTGCATAGGGCCCCCAATACGGAGCGGCGGTAAGCAGTCGTTGTCCGGGCTCCAATAAATTGCGCAGGCTCACGGCGAGCGCGCCTGTTCCGCCCGGCGTTGCCACACCAATACCAGACGACGTAAGCTGCGGCCAATGACGCTGCGTGAGCGCGAGGAGGTACGCGGGATCGCCGGTGATTGGAGCGTACGGCACAATTTCAGGCGGGGTGAGTTGGCGATACAGCCCCATCACTGATTCGTGTACCACAAGCCGACCATTGTCATCAAGCAACGCGCCAACCGTGGCGTTGATCACCGATTCGCCCAACGCCGCACGTGCTTGCGCTGCAGAATTGAGCGTAAAAATCAAATCAGTACCATCGAGGGCGTTGCGTGCAGGAACGAGGTGGGGCGATGCCAAGAGACTAGGGACCAGGGAGTGGGGGCTAGGGACAGCAGCAGCGATTTTCGTTGCCGTTGCCGTTGCAAGGTCACCGTTGCTGCGCCCGTCGGCAACTCCGCGGTCCCGCAATCCCTAAACCCTCATCCCTACTCCCTACTCCCTACTCCCTAGTCCGCTCCTATCTCCATCGTCCATCAACGAAATACCACCCTAGTCGGCCATGCACCCACCGTCCGTCTTCGTACCGGCGGAAGCCTGTGCGTGGTACCTCATAACGACCAGGAATCCACACGTACTCGCGGTTGCGCCAGTCGTAGTGGCCCGACACCCAGACATGCGCACGCGATGGTGCGACCAACAGGACTTCAACAACGCGGGCTGGCGGTCGCTGCTGCACGTAGACCACGCCCGCACGCGGACGTTGCGCAACGGCGCACGCAGAAAACATGAAGATGCACGTCAGGATGACCAAGGCGCGCAACTGAGCAGTGGGTCGCATAAACTCTCCAGTGTGACCGGTTCACTAAATGAGACGGCGGGGGACGAATGCCGTTAATAGGCCAGTTGTATCCACGCACGCAGCTGGTAGAATCGGTTCGATGACGGCGAAGTGTCTTGCGTCTGACCATTCGTTGCGAGCACGAGCACGAGCTTGAGCTCGTGCAAAAGTGCTACTGCCAACAGCACCGCTCCGGTAGGCTTAGCACAGGACGTATATATGAACATGGCGTACGCCATGGCACACACGCACATTGGCTTGTCTACGGTTTAACGCTGCTTTCCGTCAAACGCCGAGTCTCCGGCACACTTTGAAGATCATCGTTGCAGTCGGGTGCGCACTGTTATTCGTTGCCTGCGGCACCTCCTCCGTCGGAAACCCCGTCGCGACCGTTCCCGGGGCGCCGACAAGTCCCGTCGCAACCTCGGGCAACACCAGCGCGAGCATTGCTTTTAACGCACCAACGTCCTCTGGTGGCTCGTCAATCACAGGCTTCATTGCGACGTGCATCGCGGGCGCCGACACCAAAGTTGGAAGTAACCCTATTAGTCCCGTGCTCGTAATCGGCTTAACCAACGGCATGAGTTACACGTGCTCGGTGCGCGCGATCAACGCTGTGGGGACGAGCAGTGCGTCGCCCAGTGTGTCGGTGACGCCGGCACCACGATCCTCCCCCAACTAAATCGACTCGCTGATGAACCAACTCTTCCGTCGAAAATCAATTGCGGATTGTGAAAACGACCTCACCGAACGCGGTGGTCTCAAACGTTCGCTCAACAAATGGCATCTCACAGCGCTCGGTGTCGGCGCAACTATTGGTGCCGGTGTGTTTGTCACCACTGGTACGGCCATCGCTGGCGATGCGCTACGACCCGGCGCCGGTCCGGCCATCATCCTGTCGTTCGTACTCACGGCAGTTGCGTGTGGATTTGCCGCGCTCTGCTATGCGGAGTTCGCTGCCATCGTGCCCATTTCTGGCAGCGCGTACACCTATGCCTACGCCTCACTCGGCGAACTCATTGCATGGATTATCGGCTGGGATCTGATTGTCGAATATGCGGTGGGCAATATCGGTGTCGCCATCGGATGGTCAAGTTATTTTCGCGAGCTGGTGAGTCACATCGGGATCACTATTCCGGCGTGGTTGGCGACGGATTTTCGTTCCGCGCATGATGCGGCAGCTGCGGTCGCAGGTGGTGCAACCGACGCCACGAACCTGTATCTGGCCTCTGCCATCACCAGTGCACCACTGTTGTTCGGTATGCGTGTGATCGGTAACGTGCCGGCATTTCTGGTGGTCGCGCTCGTCACCGTCGTACTCATTCGCGGTATCAAAGAATCGGCGAATTCAAACAACGTGATGGTGATTCTCAAAATTCTCATCATCATTTTCTTCGTTGGCGTCGGAATCTTCCTACTCAAACCCGACAACTGGACCAATCCCGCAATCGGCGGCTTTGCCCCAAATGGATTCGCCGGTATCAGCGCAGGTGCGGCCATTATTTTCTTCAGCTACATCGGTTTTGATGCGGTCTCCACAGCGGCCGAGGAAGCGCAAAATCCTGGCCGCGACATGCCGTTCGGCATCATCATGAGTCTGGTCATTTGCACCGTGTTGTACATCGCACTGTCGGTGGTCATGACGGGCTTGGCACCGTGGAATAAGTTGGGAACGGCGGACCCCATGATCACTGCGCTGAGTTTCACCACTGGGCACGAGTCACTCGTCAAAGCGTCGCGCATTATTATCGCGCTCGGCGCCGTGATCTCAATGGGCAGCGTACTCTTGGTATTTCAACTGGGGCAGCCGCGCATTTTTCTTTCGATGGCACGCGACGGCCTGTTGCCACCCGTCATGGCAAAAATTCATCCAAAGTACAAGACGCCGTGGGTCGGCACACTTGTAACCGGAGCGTTCGTCGGTTGTTTCGCAGCATTCGCAAATATCGCCGAGGTGGTTGACCTCACCAATATCGGCACGCTGTTCGCGTTTGTGTTGGTCTCACTCGGCGTCATTGTATTGCGCAAAACAGATCCCGATCGCACGCGGCCGTTCCGCGTGCCAGGGGTGCCGTATACTCCACTCATTAGCGTCGCCGCCTGTTTGTATTTGATGTTTCAGTTGCCGTCGGTCACATGGATTCGATTTGGTGTGTGGCTGTTAATCGGCTTCGTGATTTATTTCGCGTACGGCATTCGACATAGTCGCTTGGCGCGAACGGTGTAGCTGAGTCGCTGCGGTTTTACACTGTCGTGTGAAACCGCAGCTGTTGTGCCGAGTTCGTGCTATCGCACCGCCATGGCGATCGCGGCAAAGAAATCCGCTGGCGTCACCACATCGTCGCCAGTGGGTTTCGTCTGCGCGCCCCATTGCACGATGACCACGTGTTCCCGCGGATTGATGTAAATCGCTTGACCAAAAATTCCAACCGCACTAAATGCACCATCATTGATCGCGCCGATGCCGCCGTGCGCCGGCCACCACATATATCCGTAGTCGAGCGGCTTTCCCGTGGCGAGTGTCTTCGGCGCACCTGCCTCTGCGGCCCAGCCATCGGGCAGAATGCTGCGGTCCCCAATACGTCCGTCTTGCAAAAAGAACAGTCCAAAGCGCCCATAGTCGCGCAGGGTTGCACTAAATCCGCTGCCACCAATTTCGTGACCGTCTGGTGAATCCAACCACCAACTTGCGTCAGTCTCCATGCCAAACGGACGCCATATTTTTTCACTCAAATATTGCGCGAGCGGCTTGCCAACAGCGCCACGCACGACTTCCCCCGCGATCTGCGTTTCACCTGTACTGTAGTTGTTGACGGAGCCCGACGTAGCCGCACGAGTGAGCGTGCGCATGAGCTCCACCGCGCTTCCCGGCTGTTGTGCAATTTGAACCTCAAGCAATCGACGACGGTCCGACATGGGATCGGTATACGTCTCGTTCCATCGCACACCAGATGCCATCATGAGCAGCTGCCGTATCGAAACGCCGTCATACGCGCTGCCAACCAATCGCGGCACATACACTGTCACCAGGTCGTCGATGCTGCGAATCTTTCCGTCTTTGATTGCTGCGCCGATCAATGTTGATGTGATGGACTTTGCGATCGACATGGACATCCATCGTGTTTGCGCGGTGTTGCCGAATCCGTAGTGTTCGTAGACAATCTGGCCGCGCTTGATGACGAGGAGCGCACTGACACGATTGACACGGACGTAGTCGTCGAGCGAGTACACTTTGCTTTGCATGGTGAAGTCGACGTTGCGCAGCGGCGACGCCGAGAGCGGTAGCGGATACGCAGTGTCTCCGTGCGTCACCGTGCGCGTGGGAAAGAGACGGTCAATGTTGCGAAATGTGCTGATTGCAAGTTCCGGAGTCAGTGCGCCGCTGTACATCGCGCGTACCGTACCTATGGCTTCTTGGGCGTGCGGATTGACGTACTGCGACGTGACGTGTGTGCCAGCGCGCGGACCGCACGCGACGAACGCACCAAGGAACGCGAGCGTGGTGGAAGCACGCATGCTACTTGCGACCAACCGCTGGCAATAATTGTGACACCGCCGCACCATCTTTCCGCGCATCAGATGCACCGGAGTTGATTTTCGTCGTAAAATTGCGTTGCACGGCTTGTCCAGATCCCATGCGCGTCGATGAGAAATCACCACGCATCACGACCTCATGCCCGAGTGCCGTCAGCGCCGTGCGCGTACTTTCGGCGATACGCGACTCGAAATTCACGTCGCAGCCAGGAAACGTTTCTTTGGAGAAACGCGGGGCATCAAGGGCACCCTGCACGTTCATACCAAAGTCCACGATATTCGAAACAAATTGCGCGTGTGCTTGCGCTTGGTTCCAACCACCCATGATCCCAAAGGCGATCCGGATGTCACCCTTTTCCATAAACGCCGGAATTATGGTGTGCAGCGGACGTTTGCGACCCGCCAAGAGATTGGGACTCGTTTTATCGAGCGAAAAACCACCACCGCGATTGTGCAGCGCGAAGCCTGCGCCGCCCACCGCAAGCCCCGATCCGAAGCCGACGGTTGAATAGTTGCTTTGAATGAGCGAGACCATATTGCCTTCGCTGTCGGCAACGCTGAGATAGGTGGTCCCATTGTCGGTGAGTGTGGGTTCACCCGCGCTCACATTGCAATTCGCACGTGTGGCGTTAATCAACTTTGCACGTTCGGCCGCGTACGCCTTCGATCGCAGACTCGTCACGGGAATCTTGGTGAAGCGCGGATCAGCGTCGTAACGCTGCATGTCCGCATAGGCAAGTTTTTTCGCTTCAATCATCACGTGCAACGTGCGCACAGAGTTCTGTCCCGCAGCCGCAAGCGGGAACGTTTCCATGATGTTGAGCATTTCCAGGGCGGCAATGCCCTGACCGTTTGGTGGCAATTCATGCACCGTCCATCCGCGATA
>JANYFO010000166.1 GCA_025362635.1 Gemmatimonadaceae bacterium
CCAATCCACTCGAGACGGCGCAGAAGGTCGCTTCGTCGACTTCGGGCATCGTGGATGAACCAACTTCAAGTCCAGCTGCACCTCGCTCCATCGATGACGAGCTTCGTGCGTTGGATGCAGAGTTTGCTGCGGCAAGAATTCGAGGATTCGATAATGAATTTCTTCAAGGCCGCTATAACTCAGAGCGAAGCCGAATCTATTCAGAATTCGAGGATCCTACCTCTCGCGCAAAGCAAAACGAATTGCAGGCAGCAACGTCTCAAAGGAATGGCATGGCTTGGCGTCGTTACTTCGCCCGGATGATTGATTTACTTCTCATCGACCTGGTTTTTGTAATTCTGCTAATGGTCGCGAACAACATAAGCGAGTCGCCGGTTTATGATTTAAAAAAGGCAAACGGTATCGTTCTTGGCATGCTCGGTTCGATTTTCTGGATTCCGCTTGCGGCCCTCTGTCTCTCCAATTGGCAGCGTACTCCAGGCAAAGCGCTACTCAGGATGCGAGTAGAAGCAGCTAACGGGAAGCGACTTCCGTACTGGACTGCATTTCACAGGGAAGCTCAAGTCTGTTTTTGTGGAACCGCGATTGGTTTTCCATTGATCGCGTTGGTGACGGCTTGGTCGTCGAAACGTCGACTCGAAACGACGGGTCGAACGGCTTGGGATAGCGCTCTAGATCTTGATGTCATTCAGGCTTAACTGCGGACAGGTTCCTGAGATCGTTCGAAATTTCGCGCCCTCACTCAAGAAAGACTGTTGACGATGTTCCCGGACAAAGTGTCACCTATCTCCCCGACTGTTTAATTGCATCGCCTTTGACTGCAGCAACGCTCGTTATGCGGCCCCGCGCTACATCGTCTTGCCAACTACCAACTTACCGGTCCTAATTGCGTCGGCGATTTCTGACAGTTGCCACGTCCAGAATACGAGGCGATAGCCGATAAAAATGAATGCGAGGGCCGCGAGAAGAGCGGAGAATGAAAATTCCGTCAGCAGCGCGCGACCGTTCCAGATTCCTCGAAAGAAGAGCAAGTAGCAACCAAATGTATAGGGAATTAGACCGCCCAATGCAGACGCACCGTTCGAAGTCATTATTGCTGAAGCGAGCGCCAGCATTCCCCACACTGATAGCACTGCGCCGACGAGCAGCGAAGTCGCGGGCGTTGTCCACCCTTGGCGAACTCCGAGCACAACTCCGGTGATCGCAGATGCTATGCAGATGGCAATGATTCGCGTTTCAGGTCGAGCGGTCATCAGTGCAAATTCCGATAGGCTGATGTGACGCGGCTGCACTTCCTGAGCTTCGGTCGTTTGGTCCGGCATGCTTGGCCACTCCGAGTGCTGCAATTTGGTTGATACAAAGATCTTCTAGTCTTAGTCGAGCAAACACGAATCTCGCCTCTGGCCAGCAACGCAAGGTTAGGAAGCAAGTGGCGCGAGCATTGCCTCTGCGAGTGCCGGACAGTGAAACTTGGAGTATATGTTCGGACGTGAGCGCATCACCCGCAATGCTAGTTGCGCGGCGGCGTCACGCACAGCCGAATCACGAAGTAGTCGCGCGAGAGCGCCGATAGAACCTGCCGACAGCGAAAGTTGGTCACTACCGGCTGACCGGTACTGGCGCGAGTCATCGACATCAACGCGCTTGTGTTTCCGCTCAAACGACTCAATCGAACCGTACTCACGCTCGATCACTGACCGTGCGCAGTTCACAAATCCCCAGGTGCCGGTGCCGCCCGCCTCCCAACCGATCACCATTAACTCCATTAGACCTGCATTGACTGCGGCAAAACGCGGCCACGTGCTCTTGTTTGTCGAAGGCAAGCAACTCACGCTCCAAAAGGAAAGTTGTGTCAACGGGGGAAACGGTAAGCAGCTCGCAGAATAGATCTGCAAGCACTCCCGGACCTGGTTCCACCTTGGATGCCCGGATAGGCGCGTGAAGGCCTGCGCTGTTCGGATTCTGGCCGGCGCGTTTGGTGGAACACTGACTTCTGAGCGCGCATGCTGGGCGAGCCGTGGCCAGGATGCGAGCCATGCTTCTTGTTCGGGAGGAGCCTCACCAAGCACATTTGAGACGTGAACTCAATTGGTCAGTGGAAGCCCCGCCACTTCCGCGGACCGTATCAGGTCGCGCTCCGTCTCGTCGAGTATCCCTGCCCCGATCGGCAGAAATGTGAAGCCGATGATATCGCCGACGTTTGCATAGTGTTGGGCAAACCTCCGACACACTTCGACGGCTTGGCCAATGTAGAACGTCTGATTTGCAAACTCGAGGAGATACACTCCCGTGCGCGACTTCGACTTCGCGAACAGGTCCGCAATGGAGACGCGCCCGCGGACGTCAATAGTCTCGGCGAAGCCCAGTGAAGCGACAATCGCTGATGGTGTCGACTTTGTCATGAGAGGATGTCGGTTTGCTGCCTAACGAGACCGTAGGATAACTCTCTCTGGAACGCTGCGTGATTTCTGAAAAACAACAACAGCCACACGTGCGCGGAGATCGACAATTGTCGTCTCGTGAATGATTGCGGTATGGTTCAATTCTAACGCATGCACTTCGCGTCGACTTATCCTACAACCTCAACGCAAAGTTAGACCGCGGTCAATCCACCCCCCGCTTACGAGATCAGTCACATCGTAGACAAACGCTTAGGCGCCATGGTGAGTGGAGTGCTGTGCGCGAAAGATCTCGTGCATGTGTAGGTGCTCGTACAGTTGAGTAGAGTACGCATCAATGTCCACGATCGGGCCGGGAAGTCCGAATTTGAACAGCAGCTTTGCCAGATTTTTCAGGTCTCCCGGTGTGCCTGTGTTAGGAAGTGGAAAACACGCTTCCAGTGTCCTGTACAACTCCGCAACCGTCTCGGCGCTCGTCCAAACGTCTTCCGCATGTCCCGTTACGCTCAGCCGATGACCAAATTTCGCCAGAATTTTGTCTATTTGACATCTCAGTAACTTGCGTTGCTCGCCGAGCTGTTCTGTCGCGACGTTGACCAGTGGATAGCCATTCGGGCCCACATAAATCTTCGTGAAAGTCCCGGAGGTTGATTGCAGTGCGTATTCGTCCCAATGCTCTACGACCACATTTCGGAAGAATTGAATCGACCAACTGCTTGGAATTCGCAATTTATTATCAAAGTCTTTTAGCACTCGCGCAAATTTGATTGAGACAATTAATAAAAACTGTGTAGTCTAAGACGTATTTGTTCTTTACGAACACGATCTCGAAGAATGGTTCCTCATATCCCGGCTGCTTTCTCCATCTCAAGTAGCTCTCGTGAAACTCCCCGAGTCCGCGATGTTGCGAGTACAAAAAGGCTAGCGACGTCCAGAGATGACTTGAACGTGATTCTGGCAACGTTTGCAGTAACTGCAAAAATGGAGAATCTGCCACAGTAGCTCCCTTGTATGAACATGCCGACACACTAGCAGTAATGGCGCCTAACGCTTGCGCTCTGTTGCAGCGCTTTCATGAGATGCACGCGCAGCGCGATTCAATTTGCGCTGTCAACAGCAGCGCAGGTTAGCCAGCGCTGCTTTTACGCACGGGCTTGGGGGACGCCGCGACCTGCTCGACATAGCTGCGCAGGACGGCATTGATGCGGGTTTGATAGCGCGGGCCCGTGGTGCGAAACCACGCGATCACGTCGGTATCGAGACGAATCGAAATGGCCTGCTTGGACACGGGCGTGACGACGCGCACCTCCTGCCAGAAGTCGTCGGGGATGTGACGCAATGCCGTCGGCGACGTGCGTGCAATTTCGGCATCGGACATGCGCCACAGCTGCGCGAGATCAGCGCGGCCCCGCGTCGGCGTCGGCGTCGGGTGGCGGCTGGCTGGCTTCGATGGCTTCGGCATAGCGACGACGCTCCTGGCGTTTGCTGCGGCGGACACTGATGATGCGACGAATGACCGCGCGCTGCGGTCAGTGAACACGACGCTCCGCGGGATGTCGTCCGCGACACCGAACGCGATGACGCGACGCTCGCCGTAGTCACGGCGCGTATCATCGAATTCGACGTACGTCGACGCAAAGACGAGCGCTGCGAATTCGAAATCAAAGCCACGCCGCGCAAAGTTCTCGTCGCTCTTCTTGGGATCCCACTCGAAGGTCACCCGATACATTACACTTGTATATACGCCAACGCAAGCGGCGCAGCGACTGGCTAACGCGGATCAGACTGTGAGCGAAGGCAGCGTAGCGCTGCTTATACAGCGAGTTTCTGCAGCCTAAACAACAATGCGCCTCGTTCAACAAATGTCCGCAAATCGCACGAAATCTTGACCTTACACCAATTCCTCCACTCGTACCCTCGCCGATTTATGCAGCGAATTATGCAGCATAAAATGCCCGCCCGCCAAACCGCCGCACCATCACCACCCCCACCACTAACCTTGCGTCCACACCCCCCCGCCACATTCTTCCCCGCTTGCTGACGTCGCTTCCGCTCAGCCCCCGACTCTCAACGAGGTTTTCATGTTGTGGCGCTCCATCCGGCCAGACGCGGTCATCCGCACGTCACCGCTGCTCGCACTCTCCGCGCTACTCACCCTCGCCCCGCACTCGGCGTTCGCGCAAGACGCCGCCGCCAAACCCGGTCGCAATCCTGCCCAAGCCATCGACGCCGAGTACACGAAAAAAATTCATGAGTACACGACAGAACCGTTTTTCATGTCTGCACTGGTCGACTATTTACCCGCGTCGAAAACCGTGCCGACACCGAAAGCGATTTTAGGCGACATCGCCGGCGCGCCCACCAAACTGCCCAACAGCACGGAAGTGTACGCGTACATGCGACTGCTCGCGAAGTCGTCACCACGCGTGCGCGTGTTCTCCATCGGCACAACAGAAGAAGGGCGCGAGATGATCGCCGTCGCCGTGGCGTCCGAAGCATTGATGAACAAACTCGATGCAAACAAAGCGCAGTTGGCGAAGTTGGCGGACCCGCGCACCATCGGCATGAACGATGCGCAAGCCGACGAAATCGCGAAGACCGCAGCGCCGGTGTACTACGTGACCGGCACAATTCATAGCACCGAAGCCGGCGCACCGTCGGCGTTGATGGAGTTGGCGTATCGCCTAGCGGTCGACGACAGCCCATACATTCGCAACATCCGCGATCACGTCATCACACTCATCACACCAATCGTTGAAGTGGACGGACGCGATCGCGTTGTCGACGTGTTCAATTGGAAGATGGCGCACCCGGGGCAGACACCGCCAAATGTGATCTATTGGGGACATTACGTCGCGCACGACAACAACCGCGATGCGATGGGCATGACACTCAAGCTCACGCAAAATGTGCTTAACACCTACGTCGGTTTCAAAGCGCAAGTGTTGCACGATTTGCACGAATCCGGCTCGTTCTTGTACGACAACACCATTGGCGACGGACCATACAACGCATGGCTTGATCCGCTCCTCACCAACGAATGGCAAATCATCGGCTGGAACAACGTTCAAGAAATGACACGACTCGGCATGCCGGGCGTGTACGCACACGGTGGCTTCGACACATGGTCGCCGGGCTACTTGATGTTCATCGCCGCAACACACAACGGCATCAGTCGCCTGTACGAAACGTTTGGCAATGGTGGCACGGCCGAAACCGTAGAGCGCGTACTCTCGCCTAACGAAACGTCACGCAATTGGTATCGACAAAACCCGCCAATCACGGGCCGCTTCAAATGGTCGCTCCGCAACAACAACAACTACGAACAAACAGGGTTGTTGGTCTCGCTCAGCTACACAGCGAACAATCGCTTACAACTGCTCCGCAACTTTTACGAGAAGAGCAAACGCTCCATCGCGAAGGCCACGACAGAAGGTCCGGCCGCGTACGTGTTGTCGGCGGCAGATCCACGACTTGGTGCGCAAGCCGACCTCCTGCGCGTGTTGCAAAAACAAGCCGTGGAAATTTCGCGCGCGACTGCCGAGTTCACCGTGAGCATGCCAGTACGTCGCCCCGTTGCGGCGGCGAATGGTGCTGGACGCGGTGGTCGCGGTGGTGCCGCCGCAAACGCACCGGTTGTGACTGACTCGGTCAAGCCACCAACAATGGAGATGCGCAAGTTTCCGGCCGGTAGCTACATCATTCGCATGGACCAACCGTACTCGCGCATCGCCGATGCGATTCTCGACTACCAATTTTGGTCGCCCAACGATCCGCAAAAAACTCCGTACGACGACACCGGTTGGACATTCCCCGAAGGCTTCGCGGTACAAGCGGCACGCGTACTCGATACGATGGTATTGAAAGTGCCAGTGACGAACGTGACTGGAGTGATCACGGCACCGGGTGGCGTAACGGGCAACGGCACGGTGTTCGCCATCAATCACAATGCAGACAACGCACTGGCCTCGCTACGCTACCAGTTGAAAGACGCCGACTTCCAAGCGGCTGAAGAACCGTTCGAAGCATCGGGCAAAAAGTTTAATCGTGGATCGTTTGTCATTCGTAACGTGACGCGTGACGTTTTAGATAAAGCAACGAAAACGCTGGGCCTTGAAGTTACCGCTCTCGCCGCCGCACCAACGGTGGCCATGCATCCGCTTCGCGCTGCACGCATCGCGTTCGTGCACAGTTGGAGCAGCACGCAAACAGAAGGATGGTGGCGTCAAGCTTTCGACGCGCTTTCCATTCCGTACGACTACATCAGCTTTCAAGACATTCCCAAAAAGGGCGACTTAAACGCGATCTACGACGTGCTCATTCTCGCACCGGGTAGCGGTTCGCCACTGTCGATCATTCAAGGGATGCCGCAGTGGCGCAACGCGATTCCGTGGAAAAACACACCGGAAACGCCAGCAATCGGCACCTGGGCGCAAACCGACGACATGCGCCCCGGACTCGGCTGGGATGGCTTGGCCAAAATGCAGCAGTTTGTCAGCAACGGTGGCGTGATGATCACGGTGGAAAGCACCGCGGAATTCGCTATTCAGTTTGGTCTCACCAGCGGCGTCAGTTCTACCACGCCATCGGCCAAGGAAGTGGTTGGAACACTGCTGCGCACAAAACTCGTGGACGACAAGAGTCCGATTGTCTACGGCATTCCCGACAATCTCGCGGTATACAGCGCTGACGGTATGGCACTGGGCGTGAGCAATTCGCGCGCTGGTCGTGGCGGTGGTGGTGGACGTGGCGCCGGTGGGTCACCTGTTCGCGCAACGGGACGCGGCACCGCGGATGATGCCGACGTCGTGCAAGGACGACCAGCAATGATTGCGCGCGTCGACACACTTCCCACGCCGGCACCAACGATGCCGTGGCAGGTGGCCGTGCCCACCGAAGATCAGTTACGCACGCCACTCAACATCATTCCACCCGCACAGCGTCCGCGCGTACCTTTGCGTTTCGCCGAGCAGAATGTGTTGTTGGTGTCGGGACTGTTGGATGGTGGTGCGAGCATTGCACAGCGACCGGCGGTGGTAGATGCACCACTCGACAAGGGCCACGTGGTGTTGTTTGCGAACAACCCGGTGTACCGCGGCACCACTATCGGCTCATACTTCTTGGTTTTTAACACCATTCTCAATTTCGATAACCTGAACGCCGGTCGAGTGAACGCGGTCAAATAGCGGAGTAAAGAAACGAAAGCCGATCCGTGCGATGGCCCGTCAATTGCACCACGAAACGGCATGGACGTTTTAGGTGTCACCATCACGCATGCGGATCGGCTGATGTTCGCAAATTCAACTGTGAGCAAAGGTGAACTCGCGTTGTACTACGCGGACGTGGCGCCGCAGATGCTGCAACACGTTGCGTGTCGTCCGCTCTCAGTGTTGCGATGCCCGGCCGGGGCGGACGGCGCCTGCTTCTATCAAAAGCACTGGACGGGCGCGTTACCGGACGGTGTGGGTACGACCGACATCATCGAAGCCGGTGGAGAAGTCGCACCGTATCTATACGTGCGTTCGGCCCAAGGTCTCGTCTCGCTTGTTCAGTTCGGTGTGGTGGAGTTTCACTGCTGGGGATCGCGGATTGATCTACCCGATTCGCCGGATCGCGTGGTCTTCGATTTGGATCCGTCGCCAGATGTTGCCTGGTCGAGCGTTGTGCAGACGGCCAATCGATTGCGAACGCTATTGCTCAGTTATGAACTGCAGTCGTGGGTGAAGACGACAGGCGGCAAAGGCCTGCATGTGGTGGTGCCAATTGCGCGACGTGCCACGTGGGAACACGTGAGTCGTTTCTCGCGGCTGATCACTTCGCAGCTGGTGCATACCAATCCAACGAAACTGGTCGATGTCGCCGCAAAGGTTGCGCGTACTGGACGCATCTTTATCGACTATCTACGCAACGTTCGTGGCGCAACGGTGGTTGCACCGTGGTCCACGCGCGCGCGCAATAGCGCACCAGTCGCCGTACCGCGTTCGTGGCGGTCAATACGCGCGATGAAACACGCCGAACCATTCCCACTCGCGCTCGCGCTTGCAACGGCAAAACGGCAGCGGGTGAATCCGTGGTCGGGCATGCTGAGTTGCACGCAGCGCATCAGTCAGCAGCTCATCGACACGTTGGAGTCGTTAGAGAAATCCCAACGCACGTAATCAGGTTTCGATTGCGACGTCCGCGTTCTGAAAGAGTTTCTCGATCACGGCGATGATATTTTGCACGGTAGCGGGCTTCACCAGATGGTCGTCAAATCCTGCCGCGCGTGAACGTTCACGGTCTTCTGCTTGACCCCAGCCCGTGAGCGCAATCAGTCGAATGTCCGCTCCCCACAATTGACTACGGATGCGGGTGGCAACCTCGTATCCGTTCAATTTCGGTAGTCCGATATCCAGCAGCACGACATCTGGTCGATGTTGCTCAATAATCGCCAACGCTTCGAGACCATCGGTTGCCGTCATCAACTCGTGACCGAGCGTCTGTAGCAGTATCGCGAGGCTGAACGCCGAATCCTGATTGTCATCGACAACGAGAATGCTGTGTAGCCGAATACTTTCTGCCGGTGGAACAACGATTGGCAAAGCGCGCGCCAAACCCACCATGAACGGCAGTCGAAGGCTGAACGTACTTCCGCAGCCGAGACCGTCGCTCTGCGCCTCAACAGTGCCGTCGTGCAGCAGCATTAAGCGGCGCACGAGTGCGAGTCCGATCCCCAATCCGCCACTCGCGTCACGATCTAACGGATGGTCGACTTGGGCAAATAGTTCAAAAACACGAGAAAGGTCCTTCGCGGCGAGACCGATGCCATTATCGGTGATTGTTAACACCGCATGCGAGAGTGATCGCGAAACGCGTAGGGTAATGCTCCCACCGATTGCGGTGTATTTCGATGCATTTTGCAGCAAGTTGCCGATACACTGAATCAGGCGCACCGAATCTGCGCGCACCAAAAGCAGGCCGTCTGGCACTTCTAGTCGAAACACTTGTGAACGGCGCACCAATTGCGGTCCGGTGACCTCCACCGCTTGCCTTGCCAGTGCGATAAAATCAACGCTCTGAAGTCGCAGCTCGATGCGACCCGTTGTAATTCGGCTCATGTCTAACAGATCGTCGATCAGTCGCGTCAAAATTGCAGCTTGTCGACCGATGACCTGCGCACCTGACCGAATGGAGTCACTGGTGGCTTCGCGCATTTGCAGCAGTTGCACGGTGTTGACAATCGGTGCCAACGGATTGCGAAGTTCGTGTGACAGCATGGCCAAAAATTCAGTCTTGCGTCGATCCGTTTCAGAAAGGGTTACGGCATGCTGTCGCAGCTGCTCTTCATGTGCTCTGCGCGCCCCAATATCCCGAAACACGAGCACCGCGCCAATAACGGTTCCGTCGTCCCGACAAATTGGTGCGGCGCTGTCGTCAATGTGCGTTTCCGTACCGTCGGGGCGAATCAGCAGCGTGTGGTTGGCCAGGCCAACGATCGTGCGATCGCGCAACGCACGCACGATCGGACTTTCCACGGTGTGCCGCGTCGACTCATTGACGATGACGAAGACTCGCTCAATGAGCTGCCCGAAGGCGTGCTCCTGTTTCCAACCGGTCAGCGATTCCGCCACACCGTTTAGAAACGTCACTCGTCCAGCCGTATCCGTGGTAATGACCGCATCGCCGATACTTTGCAACGTCACGCGTAGCAGTTCTCGTTGCTCCGCAAGCGCCGCTGCCCCCTGGTCGCGTGATCGGAGATTTGATTGCAACTGGCGCACAAACACCACCAGCAAAAAGACGTCAAGCAAAAACATGACGACGTCCGCAAGCAGCGCTATTTGATACGAACGCGTCGCCCGTGCTCGGCGGACTGCCAACACTTCACGTTCGCCGGCGAGAATGAATGCGGTTTGCGTTCGCAGTGTATCCATGGTGACCTTGCCACCATTTGTGAGAATCTGCCGACGCACTGCATCGAAACCCAGCATTCGATACGTCACTATCCCATTCTCCAAAAACTGTAAACGCCGAGCAAGCACGCGTTGCAATTCAATGATTCTGGCTCGTTGCTCTGGAGCGTCTATTGTCAGCACACGCAGTGTATCGACGACAGCGGCTAACGCCCTTTGACCTGCAATATATGGTTGAAGATATGTTTCTTCTCCAGAGATCAGAAAGCCGCGCTGCCCTGCTTCTGCATCACTCGCCAATGAAAGCAGCATAGCGACTGTCGTCGTGACGCGTTGAGTGTGCGTCTCCGATGCAACATCGCTCCGCAGTTGCTGCAGATTCAAGAAACCAATCGTCGCGTTGCCCAAGAGCAAAATCGCCAAGAGCGCGAGTCCACCGAACAAGCCCTTGTCGAGGTTCCACTTCATAGTGCGCGTTTTCGGAGGATGTGAGCGTCGGCAATCCCGTTTGGGCCATTTCGCAGAATATACGGTGCTTCAGCCGCGCGACGCAAACGGCGTGACACCGCGTCGCGTTGCACGCTTGCAACGTGTGGTTTGCGTCTACGCCGCGGTTCCTAGTTTGCCGCTTGTTAATCCAATGTATAGGTATCGCACCGCTAATCGCCGATATGCGTATTGGACGACGCGCATCAACGCGTGTACTATGATGCAACCGCGTCGGCCACACCTTATCCAGCCCCCATGACCGCAACGCTGCTGGCTGCAGATACGCCGCCCATCGCGCCGCTTCTTGTTTGGGTATTTGCGCCGTACATCGAGACCGCTGACCCCAACCTCGATTACTACAACGACTACAGTCAGAGTCGCGTCGAGTATGAACGCGTGTTCGCGGCGTTGGCGTTGGAGTGGCGGTGGGAGCTGGTCACGATGGACAACTTCGAGATCACGATCAATCGTGTCATCCGCGACTCGGACGGTTACACGCCCATCGTGCTCAATCTTTGCGACGGCGACGAGCTAAACGGCGTGCCGGGTGTAAGCGTCATACATCGCATGGAGGCGCTAGGTCTCTGCTACACCGGTGCCGACGCGCGCTTTTACGAGGTGACCACGTCGAAGATTGTGATGAAGACGGCCTTCGACGTCGCTGGTGTATCCACGCCAGCGTGGGAAGTGCTTGCCCGCGATGCCGTCAACGATGCAAACGTGTTCGCGCGACTCGGCGCACCACTCATTGTGAAGCCGGCTGTGTCAGCTGGAAGCATGGGCATCACCATAAAGTCTGTTGTGCAGACACCGGCGGAGTTACGTCGCGAAGTCGAACAGTTGTACGAGGGGTATCGCGGTTGGAATCTCACCGGTGGCGGCGTCTTTGTTGAATCGTTTATCGCCGGCCGCGAGTTTACAACGTTCATTATTGGTTCGCACGATGCGCCCGAGCGTCGCCACGTCTATCCACCCATCGAACGCGTTTTTCACGAGAAACTTCCCGCAACCGAACAGCTCCTTTCCTTTGATCGACTCTGGGAAATCTACGAACGCGAAACGCCACTCGGCGATAACGAATATCTGTGGCAGTATGCCGCAGCGCCCGATGCGTTGATGCAATCGATCAGCGACATCAGTTGGGCAGCGTACGTTGCGGTATCGGGTACGGGGTACGGTCGCGTCGATTTACGCTACGATCCGGTCACCGCTCAACTCTATGTCCTTGAGGTAAACGCACAGTGCGGCATTTCGGAGGATGAAGATTACACGTCGATTGGTGCGATTCTTCGCTTCGCCAACCAGTCATTCGCGCAGGCAATTAATGAAATTTTCGACGACGCATTGGCGGTAGTTCCGGCTTTCGCTCCCACCACTGCGTCATGAAGGTGTGTGTGCTGCAACCGGATTATTCGTCGTCCGCGATTGACTACGGCAACTACGATCCGACGCGTGATCTTGCCGCGCTCTTGCCGCAACACACGGTGCATCACATTGCGCTGAACAAGTTGACCACGTACAAGCAGCTCAAGCGATTGTCACGCGAGGGCTACGATATTTTCGTCAATTTGTGCGAAGGCTATTTGGATTGGGACGTGCCGTCTATCGACGTCATTTATTCGCTTGATCTGCTCAATCTGCCGTATACGGGTCCACCAGCGCACTTGTATGATCCCTCCAAGGCGCTGATGAAGTACGTCGCCTACACGGCGGATGTACGGACACCCGCGCATGGGTTGGTGCGCAGTCTCGTCGACGCACATGATGTGGCCACGCGATTGCATTTCCCGTTATTTGTGAAGCCGTCGCACGCTGGCGACAGCCTGGGCATCGACGCGCATTCATTTGTGCGGGATGAAGGCGAGTTGGTCACGCAGGTGCGTCAACTGCTGGACGAGTACGACGAGCTCTTAGTCGAGGAGTATGTCGAAGGCCGCGAGTTCACCGTGCTGGTACTGGGCAGTGCAATCGCGGGCCAGCTCCCGCATGCGTTGATGCCGGTCGAGTATCAGTTTCCTGAAGGCACGGCCTACAAAACGTATGCGCTGAAAACGTCTGACTTGCATCCGAAGGCCAACGTGCCCGTGCACGACGATGCGCTGCGAGCACAACTACAAGAAGCTGCGAAACGCGTGTTCACGGCCTTCGGTGGCGCTGGATATGCGCGCATGGACTTCCGCATGAACGCCGCTGGCGAATTATTTTTTCTCGAAGTCAATTTTACGTGTTCAGTTTTTTACGCTGATGGATCCGAAGGATCGGCCGATCATATCCTGCGCTACGACGGGATCGGGCAAGCGGGATTTGCCACGTGGATAATTGCCGAGGGTATGGCGCGACACGCGAGCCGTCAGCCCGCGTACCAAGTGCAAGGTAACGGCGTCTCTGGATACGGAATTTTTGCCACGCACGAGTTACGTAAAGGGGACGTGGCCTATCGCGGTGAAGGTCGCGCGCACCGTATTGTGACGCAGCGCTACGTACACGCGCAGTGGACGAAAGACGATCAGCAGGCGTTTCATCGATACGCGTATCCATTGAGTGCCGAGGTGTATGCCTTGTGGGATACGGACCCACGTGCGTGGTCGCCGCAAAACCATTCGTGTGATCCAAGCACCGTGTACGTGGGGCTCAATGTGGTGGCGGTACGCAGTATCACGATGGGCGAAGAGCTCACGTTGGATTATGGCATGATGATGAACGAGCAAAGCGCGCCGTTTCAGTGCACCTGTGGTGCGGCGCGATGTCGCGGTACGGTGCGCGGCGCAGCTGGCAATTCTGTGACGGCGCGCGAGGCGGCCATGAGCGCCGAATGACCGAAATTCGTGGCACGTCCATCACGCGCGTGCTCCACGAGTTTCGGTATCAACTCGCGCTCACGTACACGTTGTTCGCGTTCGAGATGTTAGGCACGCTCATGCGTCCCTACTTTTTGGGTGTCGCCGTGGATGGGCTACTGGCTGGTCATTACACCGGCCTCATTCGCCTCACAGTTGTACATCTTGCGTGGCTGCTCATCGGGACCGCGCGGCACATGTATGATACGCGCACCTTTACAGCGATTTATACATCGTTCGTGACGCGTGTGCTGGCTCGCAGTGGCACGCAACGCGACGTGTCGAAGCTTAGTGCACACTCGACGCTCGCACGGCAAGTGGTTGACTTTCTTGAGTTTGATTTCAACTACGTCATTGAAGCGCTGTATAACGTGATTGGCTCGTTGGTCATCCTCTATCTCTATGACAGTACGGTCACGTTCATTTGCCTAGGCGTGTTAGTGCCGGTGCTGTTGTTAAGCGGTGTGTACGGCCGTGCAACGATGCGGCTTAACCAAGGCAAGCACGACGAACTGGAAAAGCAGGTGGACATCATTGCTGGCACCGACGCGGTTGCAGTCACCACGCACTATCACGCGCTGCGTCGCTGGCAAATACGGCTGTCAGATCAGGAAGCGTGGAATTTTGGCGCGACCGAAGTGCTCGTACTCCTTGTGATCACTGGGTCGCTTTTGGTGACGACCAGCATGGGGCGCACGACGCTGCAAGTTGGTGGCATCATTGTGATCTACAATTACATCCTGAAATTTGCAGCCGGACTTGAAACTGTGCCATACACCATTCAACGACTGAGCGCGCTGAAAGATATTCTGCGCCGCATACCCACCGATGAGGTTCTATCATGATTGACTCGACGTCGCAGGCGTATTCGCTGATGGTGATGCCTGACGATGATGTGAAGGGCAAACGGATTGTCGCTGCGAAAAACGTTCAAGCAGGCGAGGTGATCGCGCCGATTGTTGGATATCAAGAGGTGGATGCACCGAGTAAATACACCGTGCAGATCTCTGCGCACCGGCATATTGATGAGTTGGGTTTGCTCACGTATCTCAATCATTCATGCGATCCAAATGTCATCGTCGACACGACGTCGTTTGCGGTGATCGCCATTCGTGATATTGCGATGGGTGAAGAACTCGGGTTTTTCTATCCGTCAACGGAATGGCGCATGGCAACGCCGTTCGCCTGTTTGTGTGGAACGGCGGCCTGTGTGGGAGTAGTTGATGGTGCGGAGGCGCTGTCTGACGAGACGTTGTCGCGCTATTTCCTGAACGAGCACATTCAAGAGTTACGGCGGTAGCACGTGAACTGCCAACCGCTGTTGAGCAATCCAGTAAACGACTTAACCGCACAGTTTGTGGCGTTGCCCCAACCTTTCATAGCAACGGCGGTGCTACAAGTGCCAATATTGCTGCCCGAAACCGTATCATGAAATCCACTGCCCTTCTCGTTACGCTCAGCGCGATGCTCAGCGCGTGCACGATGCACCATACGGCGCATTTGCCAATTTCTATTCCTCCGCTGAAAGGCAAGCCGAATACGCTTTTCGCGCTCCGTTCGATCGACGCCAAACTCGGTACCGGCGCCGTGATGACCGCCCGTGCATGTGTCTATGCGCATTACACCGGGTGGCTCACTAACGGCACCAAGTTCGATTCGTCGCGCGACACAATGCCTGACGGAAAACCCCGAGCACCGATTGCGTTTGCTCAAGGGGCGCGTCGGGTGATTGCCGGATGGGATGTTGGTTTCGAGGGGATGCGTGTTGGTGGTCAGCGGCGATTGTTTATTCCGTACCAGCTTGCGTACGGAGAAATTGGTCGGCCACCGACAATTCCAACCAACGCTGAGCTCATCTTTGATGTGGAGTTGATGGCGGTTGCTGATACGCTAGCTCGCGCAGAGGCGAGCCCGCGCGGGCCGCAGGCACCTTCACCCACGTGCCCAACATGGGCTGCAGTGAGTGCTGCGAAATAAAGCAAAACCATGAAACGCGCTGGCGGACATGCGGATCACGCTGCTTGAGTCGACACGTCGCACCACGTTGCGCCATGTCGCGCAGCTTTGTGTGAGTGTGGGCGCGCAAGCGTCGTGCATCGCCATACTTTCAATTGGGTGGGCATGGTTGCATCAGCAACCAAGACAGCAGCTCTCGGGCAATCCATCATTCCTTGCACCGTTTGTTCGACCCATCGTTCGCAGCGCGCCGGAACATGTGAATTTCATTGGATTAGGTGGTTTGCCAGTTGCACCTGTGCCTCATACGCTCGCGCCGAGTGTCGACGACCTCCCCAATCCTGTGCCAGCGCCGCGCATCGGCGGCGACATCGTTAGCGAGCCTGTCGTTGCTGCACCAGAAATCATGCGCGTGCTCTCCGAAGTGGAAGTGGATTCCGTCGCGGAGCGCGATCCAACAAGCGTTGGTCCCCTGTACCCTGCGCACCTATTGGCGAAGGGCGTGCAGGGAGGCGTGGTTGCACAATTTGTCGTCGACACTACAGGACGTCCCGACATCTCGTCATTTCACGTAATGGTACCGAGCGATAGTGCATTTGTGGACGCAGTGCGTGATGCGCTATTGCATATGAAGTTCAGACCCGCAAAACTTGCGGGACGGCCGGTACGACAGCTCGTGGAGCAGAACTTTCTATTTCGAATTCAGAAGCCAAAAGTGGTTGAAAAATTACCAAAACCATTTTATGAGATTCTACCCGTGTAATATTGACTTTACTATTTATCCGGATATAATGCCCAGAATCTTATTGCGTCCCATTTAACAGACTCCATGCCCGTCGAATCACTCCCCGCCGTTCCCACAGTCGATCCCTCATACACCGCCTTCGATGGAGTTCGTGCCATCGGCCGCGGTACCGCACACGACGTAGCGCACGCCGTAAAACTTGCCATTGATTCCGGCGCTCACGGGCCGATGCTCGTTGTCAACAATGCCACGAGTGAGCCCCTCGAGCTCGATCTTCGCGGCACGCTTGACGACGTACTCGCGCGGTTTCCGCTGTCGAACATTGTGGTCGAGACGCAGAGCACGACGCATTGTGCGGACGACGTCAAACCAACACGCGGTCGACCAAAGCTCGGCGTCGTCGCACGCGAAATCACGCTGTTGCCGAGGCATTGGGAGTGGCTCGCCTCTCAACCTGGTGGTGCGTCGGTCACGCTGCGAAAGCTCGTCGAGCAGGCGCGACTGGCAAGCGGTGGGAAAGACCGCCGTCGGCACGCGCAAGAATCGACATATCGCTTCATGTCGGCAATGTTAGGCAACCAGCCGGGGTTCGAAGAAGCAACACGCGCCCTCTTCGCGGGCGACGCTTCGCGATTTGCACACTATGCAGCGTCGTGGCCAACAGATCTCCGCGATCACGTTACGCAACTTGCTGCCGCAGTCTTTCACGAACAGGACGCGCACCATGCATGACTTAACGCAGGGCTCGATTACCAAACACATTTTGCGGCTTGCTGCACCAATGGCGGCCGGCATGGTATTTCAGACGCTGTACTTTTTCGTCGACCTATACTTCGTCGCGAAATTAGGGGAAGCGTCCATCGCGGGCGTGAGCGCCGCCGGCAATTTGCAATTCATCGTGATGGCGTTGACGCAAATTTTAGGCGTGGGAACGATGGTGCTCATCTCGCACGCAGCAGGTCGGAAAGATCGCGTCGACGCGAACCTCGTGTTTAATCAAAGCTTGGTGTTTGCCGCATTTTGTGCGGTTCTTACGCTTGCGGCAGGCTACGCATTTTCCGGTGCGTACATGAACGCCATCGGCGCGAGTGCGGCAACGAGCGCGGCCGGTGCGTCCTACCTCCGTTGGTACTTGCCCGCGCTGGCCATGCAATTCGCGATGATCACGTTGGGGTCCGCACTGCGCGGCACGGGCATCGCCAAACCCATGATGATCGTACAAGTATTTACGGTGCTCCTTAACGCTGCGCTCGCCCCGGTATTGATCGCGGGATGGGTCACGCACAAGCCGATGGGCACCGCAGGTGCTGGACTCGCAAGTTCGATTGCCGTTGGCGTTGGGGTGGTGATGCTGTGGACATATTTCTTGCGACTCGAAAAATTTGTATCAATCGATACGTCACTCATGCGTGCACAGTTTGCCACGTGGCTACGCATTCTGAAAATTGGCCTCCCCGCCGGTGGCGAATTTGCACTGATGTTTGTCATGATGGCGACCACGTACTTCATCATTCGTGACTTCGGCGCGTCGGCGCAGGCCGGATACGGGCTAGGCTCGCGCATCATGCAAGGCATCTTCTTGCCAACGATGGCCGTCGCATTCGCGGCCGCTCCGATTGCCGGCCAGAATGTCGGCGCAGGACTCGCGGATCGTACGCGCGAAACATTTCGCTCAGCGGCCATGATTGGGAGTATGGCGATGTTAGCCACCACGCTGCTTTGTCAGTGGCGTGCCGATTGGCTCGTGCAAGTGTTTACGAGCGACGCCGCGGTGATCAGTGTGGGGGCGCAGTTTCTGCACGTGATCTCGTGGAACTTCGTTGCTCAAGGAATCATCTTCACCTGCAGCGGCATGTTTCAAGCACTCGGCAACACGGTACCGTCGATGATCAGCAGTGCAACACGTGTTGTCACGTTTGCCCTGCCCGCCATTTGGTTGTCACACCGCGCCGGCTTTGAACTGAAGCAAATGTGGGTGTTGTCCGTGATCACCGTGACTGGGCAGACAGTGGTCAGCTTACTGCTGCTGCGACGCGAGCTAAATCGAAAGTTGCATGGTGTGACGGCGCGCGTTGTCGCGCCGGAGGTCGTGCCAGCGTAATTCGTTGGAACCCTGTTTGGCCACGCCACTCTTCATGTGTTGTACGCGCACCATCACGGCGCGTGCCTACTTCACCAGGAGAGCGACGGTGCGTTTCAGGATGATCGCGGTTGCGGGCGCTTTTGTTGGAGCGATGGTAACGGCTACACAGGGAATGTCAGCGCAGCTTCCAAAAAAGAAATCAACGGTGGGGAAGTCGAACGCGACTGCGAAAAAGACAGCACCAGTCAAAAGGGTTGGTGTACGCTACGAAACGGATAGCGTTGGTAACAAGGCGCGATATCGCGTGCGCGAGCGCCTTGTTGGTAAAGAGCTCGACAATGACGCCATTGGTGAAACGTCGGTTGTGACGGGCGTCATTGTCATTGACGCGGCCGGAAAAATAGTGGCGGGATCGTCGGGCTTTACGGCGAACGTGACCAACATGAAGAGTGATCAGAACCGCCGCGACAGTTATGTAAAGCGGCGCCTGTTGGTGGTCGATTCATTTCCCACCACCACCCTTAAAATCAATGAAGTACGCGGACTCGCGTCACCACTCCCCACAGCTGGCAAAACAAAGTTTCAGCTATTTGGCGATCTGACGGTGAAAGGCGTCACGCGCCCCACCCTTTGGAACGTGACCGCAACTGTGAACGGGGACAAGTTGACCGGCATTGCCGCCACTCGCTTCACCTTCAAAGATTTTGACATGACGCAACCGAGCGTATCCATCCTGCTCTCAGTGGCTGATACAATCGGATTGGAGTACGAATTTGTGATGACCAAAAAGCAGACGCCGTAAACTGCACTACTCCCTACCGCTCATTGTCACGACGAACACGACAGCATCGAACAACCGGCCTTATTCATCGCCCACTCGGGACGCTTGGCAGCAAACTGCGCATATTGCGGCTGATCCTCGTACGGATGTCGCATCACCTCCAGCAGCGTCTGCACCATCGATGCATCTCCCGTCGTGGCAAGATCAATGGCTTGCTGCGCGAGGTAATTTCGCAACACGTAGCGTGGATTCACCGCGTGCATGCGCGCGCGTCGCGCCGCAAACCCTTCGCCGCCGTGTACGATGTGCACATGCCATCGCACCATCCACTCGGCGAGCGCATCGCCGTGCGCGAGTAACGCGCTCTCGTCGTAAAACACATCACCCAGCAATAAGAGTGTGGACGACAACTCCGGCAACGCGTCGGAAATTTCACCCAGTGCGCGAAAGAACAGTGTGTAGTCAACATTCGCGTCGAACAGTAAGGTAAAGGCCTCGCGGATGAGCGTCTGCTCAACATCGCCGGATGCAAGAAAGCCAAACTTCGTCGCCGTCATCGCATCATGCTGCGCCGTGTACACCGCGTGATAACGCGCCAATGCATCTTGCAGCGGTGCTGTAGAATCAAAAAGCGGACGCAATGCGTCGGCGAGTCGCATGAGATTCCATTGCGCAACGGCGGGCTGTTGCCCAAACCGATACCGACGACTGCTAGCGTCGGTGGTGTTAGGCGTCCATGTCGGATCGAAATTGTCGAGCCATCCATACGGACCGTAGTCAATGGTGAGGCCGAGTATGGACATGTTGTCCGTGTTCATGACGCCGTGTACAAACCCCACGCGCATCCAGTGGACAATCATCACCGCAGTGGTTTCGCACACTGCCGTAAACCACGCGACACGACGTTCGCTGACGGTACCGGTGAGGTGCGGAAAGTCACGTGCAATGGTGAAGTCGACAAATTGCGTGAGCAATGCGATATCGTTTCGCGCAGCCAGGATTTCAAAATTGCCAAACCGAATAAACGACGGCGCGACACGACACACAATCGCGCCAGGCTCGTCCCGCGCGTTGCCATTATAAAACATGTCGCGCAGCACCGGCTCTCCGGTGGTCACCAGTGACAGTGCTCGCGTTGTTGGCACGCCCAGATGATACATCGCTTCACTACACAAAAATTCACGAATCGATGATCGCAGTACGGCGCGACCATCGGCGGTGCGTGAATACGGCGTTGGGCCAGCGCCCTTCAATTGCAGCTCCCATCGCTCGCCGCGCGCATTGACCACCTCGCCGAGCGACATCGCACGACCATCACCGAGTTGACCGGCCCAATTGCCAAACTGATGTCCACCGTAACATGCCGCGTACGGTTGCATCCCTGGCAATAATGCGTTGCCACCAAACACATCAGCGAACTGTTGGGATGCGACGTCGACCTCGGTAAAGCCTACCATGACCGCCACTTCGTGCGCATACGCCATCAGGTGCGGCGCCGCCACCGGCGTTGGCGCGACGGCACTCCAACACGCGCCGAGTACTTGGCGACGGCGTTCGGACGTCTCCGTGTCGCCGGGAAGGTCAGAAACAAAGCGATTGTCGAACGTCAGCGCCGACACATTGGTGATCAGATCGGTCATGGATGCCACCGCGTGATATGGTACGAGATGCTGCGGTGCACCGAGTGCAATGACGCGGAACACCTGCTCGCAATGTAATATCCTCTTTGCAGTATCTCGCCACTTTTGCGCGTCGCGTGGTGATTCCTTTGTGGGAGAACGGTTGCGATGAAATTGCTCGTGTTGGGTGCTGGCGGTGTGGGCGGATACTTTGGCGGGCGGCTTGCCGCCGCTGGTGCCGACGTCACCTTTCTTGTCCGTCCAGCTCGGCGCGAACAACTGCGACGTGATGGTTTGCGCGTGACGAGTTTGCACGGCGATATCAACATGCCCGTGCACACGGTGACGGCAGACGAACTGAAGCCTGGCTATGATTTTGTCTTTTTGACATGTAAGGCGTACGATTTCGATTCGGCGGCTGACGCAATTGCGCCCGCGATGGACGGTACGTGCGCGGTGATTCCGATGCTCAATGGTATGTCGCATCTCGATCGCCTCGATGAACGATTCGGCGCGTCGCAGGTGATGGGCGGCGCATGCTTGGTCAACGTTACGATGCGCGCCGATGGCGTGATTCAACACGTGGATATGATTCAAAAATTGATTTTTGGGGAACGTGACTGCGCCACATCACCGCGCGCACAATTGTTTGCTGACGCGCTCGCCAAGAGCAGTATCGATTGGGAGCTTGCCGACGATATCGTGCAGTCGATGTGGGAGAAGGCGGTGATGCTGACAACGGTTGCCGTGTCGACTGTGCTCTTTCGCGCCAACGTTGGAGAAATCCTGGCGGCGTCCGGTGGAAAGGCGGCGATGTTGCGCACGCTGGATGCAAACATTGCAGTGGCAACCCATGAAGGACATCCGCCGCGTGCGGCCGCAATAGAGTTTTCACGCGGTGTTCTGACAAATACGGCCAGTCGCATGAGCGCATCGATGTTGCGTGATCTTGAGGCGGGCGGCGCGGTGGAGAGCGATCACATTGTGGGCTTCATGCTGGATCGTGCACGAGCGCATGGTGTGGACGACGCGATGTTGTCACTCGCGTTCACGCATCTCAAGGCGTATGAAGCGCGTCGCGCGGCGGGTCGAGTTACGCGCACATAAACCGGCACTCCGCTGGACGACTGCGCCGTTGCACCGTAGGATTCGCAGATGCAACCACTGAGCAAGCGTCAATTTATCCAGTCCGTCGCCGCGGCCGCCGGTACGTATGCCGTGCTGCCGTTCGCGGAGCTCGAGCGCGTTTTTGCGACCGTCGCGCACCGCGCACCACAAGAAGTAGCGCGGGACGACGAATTTTGGGACAGCGTGCGTCGCCGTTATACCGTTACGCCGGATTTCATCCAACTTGAGAACGGGTATTTTTCGCTGGCGTCCAGTGAAGTGCTCGAACAGTACATCGCACACATTCGGCATATCAATGCGGTGTCGTCGTTTTATATGCGCACGAAACAAGTGAGTGATAAGCTCGCCTCACGCCAGGAAGTGGCGCGACTGTTGGGCGCGTCGATCGACGAGGTGATCATTACGCGCAATACCACGGAGTCAATTGATACGGTCATCAATGGACTAGAGTGGCATGCGGGTGACGAGGCGATCATGGCCGTGCATGACTACGGGTCGCTTATTGACATGTTCAAATTGCAAGCGCGGCGACACGGTATCGTGAACACGCTTGTCACGGTGCCACTGCATCCGGTATCCGACGACGAGATTGTACACGTGTACGAACGAGCAATCACTCCGAAAACGCGTGTGATCATGATGTGCCATTTGATCAATATCACTGGCCAGATTTTGCCGGTGCGCAAAGTGGTGGAAATGGCGCACCGACATGATGTGCAGGTGATGGTGGACGGTGCGCATGCGTTCGCGCAACTTGATTTCAAAATCGACGATCTCGGCGGCGTGGACTACTACGCCAGTAGTCTGCACAAATGGCTCGGTACACCGCTTGGTGCGGGGTTGTTGTACGTGCGCAAGGATCGTATTGCTGGACTTTGGCAGATGTT
>JANYFO010000203.1 GCA_025362635.1 Gemmatimonadaceae bacterium
ATTGCGGCATGAACTGTTTAGGAGCGTTTTTGATCGCGGAGTTAGCAGACGGGACGCGCGTGGGGCCGTCGGGGTCGTACCAAGGCAGTGGAGCAGCAAAGGAACTCGTGCTTATCCCGATTATGCTTGGCTTCTACATTCTGCCGACGCTTTTGGCGTGGCTGCGGCGACATCCACGGCGGAGGAAAATCACGTTGATCAATCTGCTTTTGGGTTGGACAGGTGTTGGTTGGGTGATTGCGATGGTGATGAATTTCGCGTTGACACCTACGCCTGACGAGTTGGAGTAAAGATGGAAAAGTTATCGTCGCGATGGATGCGGCTTCCCCTCGTGGTGCGCGTTGTTGTGGTTGTCGTCGCCATCGGCGTCGAGGTGTTCCTCATTGCGCAGTACACGATGGGTGGTTCGGATTCTGCGCCCACGTATGTATCGGCGCAGTCTCCGCTTCGCGGCGCTGGGATCGAGCTCTTTCCGCCAACGGGCGGGTATCGCAGCGTCCGCGCGGTCATTGTGTTTTTCGGAAATGATCGAGGGTTTACGCGTGCGCATCGACGATTGTCGGCGGGGTTGGCGTCCGACGGTTATGCGGTCGTTGGTGTCACGCTTGCCCCATTGCTTGCAGGCATACCCGACGACGCCGCAGCACGCACGCGACCGATGCAAGCGCGCATTGATGCACTCGTCAGTAGCGCGTACGCCGAATTCAGTGCGTGGCCGGACAAAGCGGTCCGGGACACCACTGTTCCACTCGTCTTGATGGGACAGTCGCTTGGTGCTGAGCTCGCCATCTGGTCCGCAAGCAACAGCGTGCATGGCGCGTTGCGTGGGGTCGTGGCGTTATCACCAGCACCTCGAACCGCGCTAAGGCTCCCATCGCTTGTCGTCGATAGCGCGGGTACCAACACCACCGATAGTTTCGCGGTGCGCGATCTTGTGCGCACAGCCGCTTCGAGGCCAAACGACCTCCGCATTGCCATCGTACGCGGTTCCCATGATCGACTACGTTCCGCCGATTCGGTAATTGTCAGCGCCGGCGGCTTGCACGCGAAAGTTTTTCGAGTTCCGATGGCTGGTCACTCGTTAGCGCGATTAGCGATCGTCGGCTTGTCCAGTCGACGCGCGCTGAATTGGGTACTGGAATCGCGATCAGCGCATGTTCGCGCAACGGCGGCACCATCGACGCGCTAGATCCTCGCTCGCGGTCGACCTACCACAATCGTCACGTTATCACTCCCGCCTGCATCGAGCGCATCTTGCAGCAGCGTTTCACACGCCTGCTTCGCCGACGTCATTGTTTTCAAACGATGTGTGATTTGCTCATCGCTCACATGCTTCGTGAGCCCGTCGCTGCAGAGCAAGCCGATGCTGTCCCACGATTGCTCCATCATCGTCACGACGGGTAATGCGGTCTCACCGCCAATCGCGCTGGACAAGACGTGCGACAATGGCGAGCGCTCGGCTTGTGTCCGCGTCATAGCGCCCATTTCGACGAGATCTTGCGCCATCGTTTGATCGCGTGAAATCTGCGACAGCACACCAGCACGCATGATGTAACAGCGACTGTCGCCAACCTGAACGAGATACGCTTTCGACCATACGCCCAGCCAGAGCGTCAACGTCGTGGCCATATTACTCGCTTCGATAGGCCCCTCGGCGCGCTCCTTCGCAATATCCGCGTGCACGCGCAGTGCGGCTTTCGCCAGTGAGCGGGACAGCGACTCGCCATCCATTTCGTCCGACGCGTAGTAGCAATTTGCGCTCTCCATCACGTACGCCAGTATCCGTTCAACGGCGTGTCGCGCGGCTTCTTCACCCATGACGCTACTGCCAACACCATCCGCAACGCACGCCAACAGTGCAAGCCGTTCAATGGATGAATCATCGGGTGTTGTGCGCAAACTCGTTTGCATGATGCGCACTTCGCGACGGAGCATCGAAATCAGAAAGTGATCTTGATTGGTTTTTCGCAAATGTCCGATGTGCGTGAGCCCGAAAATGTCCAGTTCATTATCGCGGGGCTTCCGCTCCGATGACGTTGCGACCTCGACAGCGGGGGCGACGGATATTTGTTCGTTCACGGTAAGCTTCTCCATAGGGTCGCTATGAACCTTGTCCCGATTTTTCTGCATGACAAGGCTTTTCTCGATCATCGTACGTAGTGGTGTCACATTCCGTGCCGTACCGTTAGCACGCGCCGTTCTGCGGGCGCGGACCGCGCCAGGAAACGCCTTATCGCACCAGCGTAAAGGTGATCCGGTTCGTCACGGGAATCTGTCCGATCACACCAACGCCAACCACAAGATCGTACTCACCCGGCAGCAGTTGTTTAAGGTCAAGTACCACACTGTGTCGTTGTATAGCCACGTGGTCGTTGGGGAGTTGCACGCTGCGGTTGCTGCCTTCATCACGCCAAGAGATTTCGATCGAAGACTTCGGATCTTGCAGCACGTTCAGAAACACGCCGAGTCGGTCAAGTATGCTCCCCTTGCCCTTTGGTTCGACCCGCACGCGCACTGTCGTCGGTTCCGTCGCGACAAATCCATAGCTTTCCCAGTAGACACTGACACGAGACTGCTTTGTTTGGTTGATGCGCGTGGAACCGAGCATTTGCTCGAGGACTGCGTCACCACGGTCATTCAATACATGCGCCTCAGCAATCGCATCCGTAATGACGGTGCGCAAAATTGGAGGTGAGACCGCGAGCTCCCCCACTTTCATCGCGTCAAGTGCAGCCGGTGGCGTTAGCCCGAAACGCGTACGTGCATCAAGGCCCTCGCGATCCGGACTCGAGATTTCGACAGCGACCAGCGTTGGCGCGCTCGGGATATTCCCCCGCAATACCAGCGTCTCTGCCACATGCGCGCGGCGTGTGTGAATTGCCGTCATGCTGTTGGGGCCGTTACCGGTCATGAGGGTGGCGTCGCTCGTATCACGCAACGCCGCCAGGGCACCATCGATATTGTGCGCAACCGCGAGTAGCACGCCTGTCTGGCGGCGCAACATGGCAACCTGTCCCCTCGCGATCTGCAAAAGTGGTCGACGGCGCGACACGTGTTCGTCAGGCCACCAAATCCCGTGCGATGAACCATCGGTCGGCTCGGTAAGCTGCCACGCTGACGCAGGCGCCACATACGGACTGTCTATCGCGAACCAATCCGCACGGGTACGTACGCGATCGCGTTGATATTCGAATGTTGTGTACGGAGGCTGTTCACGCGAATTGTGTTGACGCATCCAGCTTGAGTGACTGACATCTTCGGACGGTCCACCCCACGCGATAAACGTCGGCCATCCATACCGCAGAATCATCTTGGAGAGCGCATCAGCGCCGTAATCCATCGTCCAGCGATAGCGACCGTCTACTGGCAACGCCGCGTGCAGGCTCACCAACACCAGACGTGCGTCGTGCGCGACACGTCGCTCGTTGCCGGCTTCGCTGTACAACGGATCCGCCAACCACCAATAGCGTTCAACAATTGTCGCGAGTTTTGTACACGAGTTGACGGCGTATGCTTCGCGCTCCTCCGTCGACAACAGTTGTCCAATATCGTCCCACTGACAGCGTGCAGCCGCTGACATGGAATCGCGCGCCGACGCGAAGGCCTGTTCCGCGCGTGCAGAGTGACCGAGGTGCGCTTCCACGTACCCCTGCAACGCCGCGCACCACCATGCATCAGCACGGCAAGCGCGTGCGATCACGAGCGCGCTGTCTGGTAAGTCCTGATCTACTAAAAACCGCACTCGCTGACCGACAATAAATCCATCAGTCGGTGCCAGTAACGCGCTGCGTGCAAATCGATCGATCAGCAGCGCGCGCGCAGCGCGAACCTTAACCAGCGCCTGCGGCGCGATGGCTGCATCAGTCATACGCGCTTCGTCGGCGACGCGTGCATCGTCGCCGAGCAGCCAAGTGGGGCACACGGAAAACGCGGTGCGCCCGCTCGCAATCGCGACGTAATTTGACTCCGGCTGTCGATTGGGTTCGCCGCCCCGCGACATCAGCACGCCGTGGCAATGTCGATACGCCCAACGGCGCGCAGCAAACATCCGCGGTTGCTGATTGTCCGTCCACGCATCTTGCCATGTTGTAAAGAATTTTACGGCCTCCGCCGTCAACGCGATGCGCGCAGTGTCTGGCGCAGACGCGGGGCTTGCAACGATCGACATCGGGCTGAACACGGGGAGAAACGCCGAGCGCGCAAACAAGGTGCCCACCGAAAGAATGGAGGCCCGGAGGAGTAGTGTTCTCATGACGGCACATTGACCTCGCTACCAGATAACGACACCGGTTAGTCGACAGCGGCTTCAAATAGGAGCAGTGTATTGAGCGGCGACTCAACAACCACGGCAGCGGAGTATCCACGACGCGGCGCAATTGCACGCATAGTCCATTGCGACGGTGCGTCAACGTCCAACCGATCCGCCACCAGCACCGCCGGTGTGTCGGGGTGCAACGACACATCGAAGTGATGGAGGCCACGTGTAATGCCCCGTCCGGTTGCTTTGAGATACGCTTCCTTGCGCGACCAGGCGGCAAAAAATCCATCGATCACGCGCCCGTCTGCGTCGAGAGCACGCAATGCGTCGCGCTCGACAGGCGAAAAGAAGCGTTCGGACACGGCGAGATGCTGCACGCGATCGTCCCATTCCTCCACATCAACACCTATGGCGCGACCACGGGCAATGGCCAGTAAAGCCACGCTCCCAGAATGCGACAGATTAAACTCGATCGTCGGCACGTTGTGCGTAGGCAATTCGAGGAATGGCTTCCCATGATCACCGACGCCGAACCGCAGATCCGCGGCCAACGCGCCCAGATATCCAGCGAGAATTTGTCGCATGATGCCGTACGCGATGATGAATCGTCGCGTATGATGTGCGCTCACAAAACGGTCCGCTCGCGCCTGCTCTTCAGGCGGAAGCACCGACCGAAGGAAATCCATATCGTGCGCGACGTCCAGCTGAATTCGCCACACATGCGCGTCGCGCACGCCTAACAACGGCGGTACGCGGACGTTGCTATGCTCCATCCAGTAGTCTTCCGTTCGCGCGGCCGTCATCGTACCACCAACGTACCCAGCGCGTGACGTACATCTTCAGGAATCGGTGTTGACGCGCGCGTCGTACGATCCACGTACACGTGCACAAAATGTCCGACCGCCGCGGCGTCGGCATCATCGTTGCGAAACAGCGCGATCTCGTAGCGCACACTGCTCTTTCCCAATTTCGCGACGCGAATACCGGCGGTCACGCGATCGGGAAACGCGAGCGGCTTGATGTAACGACATTGTGTTTCCACGACGAGTCCGATGGCGGCACTTGTGAGTACATCCAGCAACCCACGTTCAATCAGCCAGCGATTCACGGCCGTATCAAAGTAGCTGTAATACACCACGTTATTTACGTGACCGTAGGCGTCGTTATCCATCCAGCGTGTATCGAGCGACGTCAGATGAGCAAACTGTTCACGCGTTGCGGCGATGTCACTCATAGCACGGTACGGTACATCGCCAACGCGTCATCATACGTCACGTGTCGTGGATTATTCACTAAAAGTCGCTGCACTTTCATCGCATCCGTAGCCAGAAGTGGTAAGTGTGACTCGGCAACGCCCACTGCGCGCAACGTCCGTTCCAGCCCCGTATCTGCCACCAACTCCTCCATCGCATCGACAAACGCGCGCCCACTGCGGTTGCGGGTAGCAGCGGCATTGTCGCGTAAGAGCGCTGGTGCCAACTCCGCATACAACGCATCGGCATTTTCCAAATTGAACTCCAATACGGGCAGCAAGACCAACGCATTGCTTAATCCATGCGGCACATGAAAGTGACCACCGAGTGGATACGCCAACGCGTGCACGGCAGCGACGGGCGCGTTCGCAAATGCCATCCCCGCCAACATCGAGCCTTGCAACATCGCTCGGCGCGCCTCGAGGTTACGACCGTTCGCCAGAACAGGTCGCAGGTTGTTCGACAACAATTGCAGCGCGCGCACGGCAAGGCTATCGGACAATACGTTTTTTTTGTGCTTCGACGTGTACGCCTCAATCGCATGCACCATGGAATCGATGCCCGTCATCGCCGTTACACGCGCCGGCAACGCGAGGGTTAACGTCGCATCAAGCACCGCTAGATCCGCGTATAGCACGTCTGACACCACGCCCTTTTTCTCACCACTCGGCGTCGTCACAATGGCAATCGGTGTTACTTCCGAACCGGTACCGGCTGTTGTTGGTACCTGCAGTAACGGCAATCTCGGACCATGCGCGAGACCAATGCCGTACATGGACGGCAGCGTCTGCGGCGACCCTAACAACAGCGCCACTAACTTTGCGGTATCCAACGAACTGCCTCCGCCAAGTCCGATCACACCATCAACGCTTGCGGCCCGCGCCATGGCGACCGCACCCTGCACACTGCTCTCTGGCGGATCAGCGACCACACCATCAAACACGGTGGTTTCAACACCCGAATTGACGAATGCCGCCAACACGTCGTCCAAAACGCCGCTTTCACGCAACCCCTGATCGGTGACGATGAACGCGTGCGTGATGCCGAGCGACGAAGCATACTGCGGTAGTTGCTTCGCTGCTCCGTCTTCACAAATGATGCGACGCGTCGTCGCGAATTCGAAGCTGCTCAACGTCGTGTGCTATGTGCGGGAACAACGTAGTGACTGAGCACCGGGAAATGATCACTCGTCGTGCGGCGAAAATCTTTGATCATTCGATCACCCGCAATCACTTCGGCCGAATTCGGGAGTTCGTCAACCGCAAGTTCGTTCGTGACGAGATGATGATCAATGAGACTACGGTGACCCGTTGTTGACGAGACGCCGCGATCGTCAAGCGATTTCGTCACGAAATGATAGTGCGATGCATCGTCTACAAAGTTCTGATACGGCGACGGTTTGCCGATGCTGATCGAACGATTGACGTCGTCATTCCAATCTCCCATCACGATCACCCGTTGCGTCGGATAGGTATCGTCGAGGTACCGCTTCAGCGCGCGCGACGCGTTGGAACGTCGCAGCCAACTTGCTTCATCAGCGGTGGCTTTCATGTGCAGCACGATGCAGATCAGCTCCTCCGTCGCTCCGTTTACCGTGACACGGAACGTCACTTCCAGCGGCGGACGACCCGCAAAATCGCGATCATTTTGCGGCAGGATCACACGCGCACTAACGAGTGACGCCACGCTCCGCTTGTAAAGAATACCGACCTTCTGTTCAGTGGCGCTGTATGACGATCGTCGACTCGAGACGATGCGCGCATTAGCCAAAAACCCCTCGTAGTCTGGCAACTGTGCTTTCAGTTGGTTGAACTCCGATTCGTCTACGATTTCCGCCACACCCCAGATGTCTGCATCAACGCCACGAATGACGTCACGCGCGTTCCGTAACTGTTGTGGCTCATTGGACGGACCGTTGGTTGGATCACCAAACCACTCGATATTCCAGCTGGCAATGTCCAACGTCTCCGCACGACCGCGCGCAAACTCGCCCGCGGGAACCGTTTTTGAGGCCGACGCCGGCGAAGCCGCACGCTGTTGCGCGTCATCAGGCGACGGTTGACATGCCGCAAGGGCCGCAACGACGACACACGAGAACGTACGAGAGAAATAGGACATAACCCAAACTACGACGCGGGGTCCCGCTCTGAAAGCAAGACCCCGCCGCGCGCCAGCATGATGGCGAGAACGCCGATCAATGCGTTGTCTTACATCCCCATCTTGGACTGAATTTGCATTGCATGATCGAGATGCTTTTGGAGAATCGGCGCGGCCTTCGTGATCAAATCCTTAAGCTCCTGATTTTGCGCGACGCCGAGCGCCTTGGTCGCGGTTTCGAGTACTGCTTTATGGTACGTCACTTCGTAGTCGATGTAGGCTTTGTCCCAACCTTTGCCTTTGGCTTCGGCGTTCAGCTTGTCCATTTCTGTCTGCGCATCGGTCACGCTCATGTCATTGGCAGGCGCCATCGGCGTCACGCCGAGTTTTGTGGCCAATGCCATTCCCTGCTGACGCAGCGCATGATGCTCACTTGCCATCTCTTTGCCGAAACCCTTTACATCGGCGCTCATGCCCTTCATCGCGGCCAAGGTACCGCGCGCGCTGTCGGCCGCGTTCGCTTGGTCGAGGATGTACACAATGTTCGCGTCGGTGAGCGCGGGCGGCATCGCCGGCATTGCTGCCATAGCAGAATCCGCGGTTCTCTTCGCGGCCATCGCGGCCATCGAATCAGCCGATGCGTCTGTTTTTTTGTCACACGCCGTGGCCGACAGGCCGAGGATGCTGGCCAACAGGACTATGGTGGTTCTGGACTGCATACGTTCCCCCTAATGTGGTTGAACTCGGCTGTCGCGTCACGGAGCAGCCGCGAGCCAAGCTGTTGCAAAGTTCCCTTATGCAAACCTTGGTCCGCGAGCGTTCAACGCTGGACTCTACGGCTGCTTACCCCGACATTTAGGGATGCGGGTCGACCAACGAGCGGCTTGCCTGGCACCTTCCACCGAGAGCAACAATGAAAATCCGTCTGAAGGTGAACGGACAGTCCCACGCGATTGACGTGCCCGCCGACATGCCACTCCTGTGGGCACTGCGAGACGTGCTCAACATGAAAGGCACAAAGTTTGGATGCGGCGCAGCGCAATGCGGCGCCTGCACCGTACACGTGAATGGCAACGCGACGCGTTCGTGCGTGCTGCCAGCGGCATCGGTGCAAGGCGCCGAGATTACGACTGTTGAAGGGTTGTCGGTGGACGGCACACATGCATTGCAAAGGGCGTGGGAGGAGTTGGACGTGCCGCAATGCGGCTACTGCCAAGCGGGCCAACTGATGTCTGCTGCCGCCCTTTTGAAAATGAAGGCGAAACCCACCGACGCGGACATTGATATCGCCATGAATGGCAATATCTGTCGGTGCGCAACATACCTGCGCATTCGACAAGCCATTCATCGCGCGGCCGAGATCAAGTCTGAAGGCGCTGCCGTGGGCGGCATGCGCGAATCCGCCCTTAATCGGAAATGAGGACGCCAAACATGGAAACAACTTTTTCGGTGACACGGCGCGATTTTTTGCGCGTGACGGCGCTTGCTGGTGGTGGCATTCTCCTCAGCAGCTACAATCGCGAGCTCACGGCGCTTGAATCGTTTGGTGCGAATGCAACGGCCGCCGACGCCACGTTGAGCGCGTTTATTCGGATCATGCCCGACGGGATTGTGACAATCATCGGCAAAAATCCGGAGATCGGCCAAGGCATTAAAACGATGTTACCGATGTTAATTGCCGAAGAGCTCGATGTCGATTGGAAAAACGTGCGCGTTGAGCAAGGCATGTTTGATCCGACCAAGTTCAGTGGGCAGTATGCGGGCGGCAGCACGGCCACACCGCAAAATTGGCTGCCGATGCGTCGCGTCGGTGCCGCTGGTCGTGCGATGCTCATCGCTGCTGCTGCGAAAACGTGGAATGTCCCGGCCTCCGAATGCGACACGGAACCCGGCGTCGTGCGTCATCGCGCAAGCAATCGCCGCATGACGTACGGAGAATTGGCGACGAGTGCGGCCGGTATGACGGCGCCGGATCTTGCCACGGTGCAATTAAAGGACGCCAAGGATTTTCGCATCATTGGCACGCGCGTGCGTGGTGTTGATGTCCACGCAATTGTAACGGGTAAGCCGATGTACGGCATTGATGTTACGGTGCCCGGTATGCTGTACGCGACGCTGCATAAAGCGCCGGTCTTTGGCGCAAAAGTTGGTACGTCTAACGTGAACGTGATCAAGAAATTGCCTGGAGTGAAGCACGCGTTTGTCGTTGCGGGTGATACGCCGCTGAATGGGTTGCTTGGTGGGGTCGCCATTGTTGCTGACACGTGGTGGCAAGCGCAAAGTGCACGGAAGCAGCTCAAGGTGACGTGGGAAACACATCCAACAGCGCAGCAGAGTAGTGCGACTTATTCAGCGCAGGCAGCAGAACTTGCGAAGCAGGCGCCGCAACGGTCGTTGCGGAAAGACGGCGACGTCGATGCAGCACTCGCGAGCGCGACAAAATCATTGAAAGCGTCGTACTACTATCCGTTCATTGCGCACGCGCCGCTCGAGCCGCAAAACTGCACCGCATCGTATAAGGATGGCGCGATGGAGATGTGGGTGCCGTCGCAAAATCCAGCACCGGGACGCGCGCTCGTCGCAAAAACCCTCGGCATAAAAGAAGAGGCGATCACCATACACATCACCCGCGCAGGCGGAGGGTTTGGTCGACGGCTGAGTAACGACTACATGGCCGAAGCGGCGTGGATTGCGAAAGAAGTCGGTGTGCCGATCAAGTTGTTATGGACGCGTGAAGATGACATGCAGCACGATTTCTATCGCCCTGCAGGATGGCACAATTTTGTTGGTGGTGTTGATGCCAACGGTATGTTGTCGGCGTGGCAGAATCACTTTGTGTCGTTTGGTGAAGGTGCCACCTTCGCGTCGTCAGCTGGACTTGGTGCCGCAGAATTCCCGGCCAGGTTTATCCCAAACTTTGCGTTGGGTTCGTCGGTGATGCCATCGGGTGTTCCAATGGGCCCGCTGCGCGCGCCTGGCAGCAACGGCATTGCATTCGCGACGCAGTCGTTCATTGACGAACTTGCGCATGCAGCCAATAAAGATCCGCTGCAGTTCAAAATGGATCTCTTAGCCAATGCGCAACCTGAACCGGCACCGACGGGTAACGGTCCACCGCAACAGCCCGGGTTTGACGGCGAGCGTATGCGCGGCGTGCTCGCGATGGTTGGGGAGAAAGCAGGTTGGGGCAAAAAGCTACCGAAGGGCTCTGGTATGGGTGTCGCGTTTCACTTCAGTCATCGCGGATATTTCGCGGAAGTGGTGCAAGCGAGCGTGAGTAAACTGGGCAAGCTAAAGATCGAGAAAGTATGGGCGGTTGGAGATATCGGCAGCGATATCATCAATCCCAGCGGCGCCGAAAATCAGGTGCAGGGCGCAGTGTTGGACGGAATCGCGCAGGCGTTGGGTCAGGAGATTACCATCGCGAACGGTCACACCGTGCAAAGCAACTTTCATGACTTCTTGCTGCTGCGTCATGCGCAAACAGTGCCCATCGAAGTGCATTTTAAGAAGACGGCATTTGCGCCAACCGGTCTTGGAGAACCCGCGCTGCCGCCAGTCATCCCGGCGTTGTGTAACGCGATCTTTGCGGCAACGGGGAAGCGCGTAAGGTCGTTGCCATTGAGTAAGGCGGACCTGCGTTGGGGATAAAACAGGACGACGAGCGCTGCATGATATTTGGGTTTCATACCTCTCGCACTTGGAGCACTTTCTTGTCGCATCTCCGCAACGTCGCCGCGCTGCTCTGCCTCACTGTGGCCGCGCCATCTCTGCGCGCGCAACAAATCACCACGCGCGACGTCGCACCAGTCAACGACGTCGCCAATCCGTATAGGACCGTCGACGGCTGGGCCAAGTTCGCCGATGGGCGGATGTGGGGTTCAACAAGTGCGGTGGACATCGACAAGGATGGACGCAGTATTTGGGTAGCCGAGCGGTGCAGTGCGAACAGTTGCGTCGCATCGACGTTGCCACCCGTGCTCAAGTTCGATGTGAACGGAAAGCTCCTTACATCGTTTGGCGCGGGCATGATGATCTCGCCGCATGGTTTGCATGTGGATCGCGACGGCAACGTGTGGGTGACTGACTGCGCGTGTACTGGTCGAGCCGCAGCTGACGCCAGCGCACCGATGGGTCATCAGATTTTTAAGTTTTCGCCGCAGGGAAAATTATTGCTCACGCTGGGCACCGCCGGTGGCGGCAAAAATACGGAGTTTTTCTTTCAGCCAAACGATGTCCTCGTTGCGCCCAATGGTGACATTTTTGTTGTTGAAGGACATTCGTCAGCGGCAGGATCCAACGCGCGTCTGCTCAAGTTTGACAAGTCAGGCAAGTTGCTGAAAACGTGGGGACAACCTGGTACGGGTCCGACAGATATGGATCAGCCGCATGCCCTCGCGATGGATTCACGTGGACGATTATTTGTTGGTGATCGCGGCAACAATCGCATTCAGATTTACACCCAAGACGGTGCGTTACTCGACACGTGGTATCAGTTCAGTCGGCCGAGTGGGATGTGGATCGACAAGGACGACGTACTGTATGTCGCCGATTCAGAATCCGGATCGGTGAACCCGGCCCATGGCGCGTGGACGCGGGGCATTCGAATTGGGAAAATCAAGGATGGTGTGGTTACCGCCTTTATCCCCGATCCAACAGTCAAGCCGCCCAGCACAAGTTCGGCTGAGGGCATTGCCGTAGATGCAGCGGGACACATCTATGGGGCAGAAGTTGGGGCAAAGGCTTTGCGTCGCTACGAAAAGAAATAGTTGTTTAACGCCGAAGCGCCGAAGCTTCGTCGCTTCGGCGCTTCGTAACAATGCAGTGCTAAACAGCTAGCAGCCAATGGCGCACATTGCCACGAAATCGCCCTTCACAGCATTCGTCGTCGTGCCGTTGTTCAACTTGCCTTGAAAGTCGAAACTGCCCTTGATGCTGGTCGACGTGGCCGATGTAATTGTGAATGTCCCGCCGGTGCTTCCGTAAAGCGCGCCGCCATTGTTGATGCTCAACGCGGCGATGTACTGGATCAACAGATTGTCGCCGAGCGGGAACGTCCCGACGGTAAACTTTGAGCCGCTGCGCGTGAACGAGAGCGCGAACTTTGTGTCGGTTGTACCAAGCGTGACATTCTGAATGCCACCGATCGTACTCGCACTCGCGATACCCGTGAAACTGCCGGCCGACGCGCCGGTAATTGTTGCGTTGAACGACGCGCCACCGGCAGTTCCGGTGATGCTGTCAGTTTTTGAGTTGCATGCTGCAGCGGTCAGGCACAGGAGGCTAGCGGAAAGCACGCGAACGGTTTGTAAAAACGTCTTCATTGCTTGTGGGGTTTTCAGGTAAGCCGAGTAGGCGCGCGGCTCAGTAAAGGCGACGCGATGTGCACGTGGAACAGCATAAGCCGAGCCCGTCACCCCGCCGTTACCCACCCCGCTCGGCAAAGCAGATTGCGCGTCACCTAGCCGTTGCGCGACGACCCGTACCCTTCGCTTATCCCCACTCATACTGCAAGCGCTTTCTTGAAAGCGTGGATTTAGCGAAACGCGCCTACTTCCGTCCTGGCAACACCAACGCCGTTAATGCCGTTGCGTCATCCGCACCTGTTGCGAACACAATGTATTGCTTGCCTTGATGCATGAACGTCATCGGCACTGCCGTTGTCTTTGACGCGATCTTCAGCGCACCAACCTGTTTGCCTGTTGCCTTATCCACTGCATACAGCGTTGGTGGGGCGCCCGGCACTCCACCACCACGACCAGTACCGTAAATCATCAACGTCTTCGTCGTGATTACCTGTGCCTGGCCACGCCCACTGACAGGCGCGATGTTGACGCCAGCAAACAATGGATCACGACTGGTTTGTTTGATCATGCCACCGTTGCCGGTCCACCACGACTTATCGCCGCTGTTCAAATTGTACGCGGTGATCCCGCCCATCTCCTTCGGCTTCACAATGGAAATACCGCCGAGGATGGCCGCACTGCCGCGCGCACCAAAGTCGCCACCACGATCACCGTTCACCGGCTTCATGTACCCGGCCGGCGCTGGCAACGCACCAAGCAATCCGCAACTGTCATGCACGGAGCTGTACGAAAACTCTGAACACGGATCTTTTTTGAGTTGCGTCGTGCTCATCGCACTCAGGGAAGCGACATACATCATCCCGGTTTCTGGATCGACCGCAGCGCCACCGTCAATGTTCACACCGCCGCTCGCGCCCGGCGCGTACCACGAACATTTCAGACCGCTTTTGCCTAAACCATCGGCCGTCGAGCCGGGAATAAAATACGGGCCCATGCGACAAGTCTTCGCAAGTTTCAGCGCTGAATCGCGAATGGCTGGCGTGTAGTCAATCAGGTCCGATTCCAAGAGCCCTTGCTGTGCGTATGGTGCAGGTTTGCTGGGAATCGGTTGCGTCGCCGACGTCTGCTCGCCTGGCACTTCGCTCTGCAGCACCGCTGTTTCTGGAATGGGCCAAATCGGTTGACCAGTGGCCCGATCAAGCGCGTAAATCCATCCCTGCTTCGTCGTCTGCGCGATGACTTTACGTTTGGCACCATTTACCGTGACATCAACGAGATTCGGTGCCATCGGTACGTCGTAATCCCAGATGTCGTGATGCACCATCTGGTAGTGCCATTTGCGTTCACCAGTCTTTGCATCCAGCGCAACGATACTGTTGCCAAACAGATTGTCGCCTGGGCGATGTCCGCCGTATTCATCCATCAACGGCATGCCGACGGGGATGTAAACGAGTCCCAAATCTGGATCGGCCGAGTACGTCGCCCATGCATCATTCTTCCCAACACCCGTCGTACCAATTTTGGAACCGGACTTCCACGTTTCGGCACCAAATTCGCCAGGCTGCGGCACGAGATTGAACTTCCACAACTGTTTGCCGGTGCGAATATCAAAACCGCGAATGAATCCCGGAATGTTGTGCGTGCGCAGCGGGTAATAGCCGTGAATTGACGAGTTCCCGACCACCAACACGTTGCCCACAACAATTGGTGGTGAGCTTGCCGCAATTTGTCCTTCCGCTGGATCAATGCCCATCGTGCCATCAGCACCAATCTTTTTGACGGCGTCCCACTTCTCGCCCGCGCGCGCTTTACGCGCTGGTGCTGCTTCGCTGATGATGAGCGGACCAGAATCATCCACCGCTAACGGCACAAGAGGATAGCCTAAACCAAGCATTAAATCGACCACGCCGTTGGTGCCAAACGTTGCATCAAGCTTGCCCGTCTTTGCATCGATCGACGCGAGATGATAACCGGGTGTTACTAACAGAATGCGTTCCTGCGAACCGTCCGTCCAATACGCGAGCCCCCGACCCGAATACTGTCGCGGTGCTTTCTGCCAACGAATACCTTCCGCGGGCTTGTAACTCCACAGCGTTTTTCCAGTGACAGGATCCAGCGCGGCCGCCACACGGCGCGTGGATGCCACCGTGAACAACTTACCGTTGGCAAACAACGGCGTGCTCCGATAGTACTCGTCGTTGCCAAACTGACTGGCGTTCCACGTCCACGCGACTTGCAACGAATCGAAGTTTTTTGCGTCAATTTGATCAAGTGGCGAATAGCGCGTGCTCCATGCATCGGCGCCCCAATAGCGCCACTCGCCATAGGCGTTCCCGCGCACCAACGGTTTGCCTTGTTGCGCGTTTGATCGCGTCACCGCGGACACAAACACGCCTCCCAACACTACGGCCGCCACAAGTGCACCACCGATCGTGCGCCTGCTCACGTTCTGCGTCATGATTTTTTGTTCGCCTCAGTGAAAGGTGACTGCATGTCCTGCGTCATGATCCACGCCGCTTCGGCGTAACGATCGCTCCTCGTCCAGCACCCAGCTTCGTATCAATGCGCACGCCTTTCAATAACGTCTCATCGGCCGACAACTCCTCAGCGCCAGCCGGCATGCCGTTGATCTTGAGCAAATACGCAATGACCCAGACATACTCGTCTTCCGACAACGTGCCCGGCGCAGCCTTGGGCATGAGATGACTCACATAGCCGTAATATTCCGATAACGAGCGGCCCGCCCATTTTGCAAAAACGGCACCGGTATGCGCGGCTGGCGTGTGACAACCGGTACACGCACCGAGAAATACTTCACGCCCCTTCTCCGCCTGATCGGCGGTGTACACGCCAGAACGCGTGGAGCGTAATGTCGACTTCGTCGCCACAGGCTTGGCCAGTGTATGCGTCGCCGCTCGTTGCGCGAGCACTTCGCGCGGCACACTCGTCGACGCGGTCAACAAGAGGCACAAGAGCAGTGAGGTTGTGGATGTTACCGTCGTGGACGTTACCGACGCGGAGGGCATACGACGGCGCCGAACACCGGCAAGCACCCACACCACAACGCCGAGGCCCATAAGTATCGCGGTCGCGCGCATGACATTCGCGACAAAGAGTGCGTCTACCACCGGCCAGACAAACGTGTATTGCGACAGCGTTGCACCACGATCCAACATCCAATGCCACGCCGTATGCGTGACCAGCGCCGACAAAAGAATCGTTCCCATCCGCTCCGCCACCACTTTCCGAAATGCATAGGTCAAGACCGGCACCGCGACAGCAAGAACGGCGAGCTGTCCGAGTTCAACCCCGATATTGAACGCCGCGAGTGAGGTGTATAAGTGCGATCCAGCAAACTGCAGCGTTTCGCGCAGAGAGAACGAGAATCCAAAGCCGT
>JANYFO010000214.1 GCA_025362635.1 Gemmatimonadaceae bacterium
GACGAAAGTCCGTGTTTCGCAGATTGGCGAAGCAATACCGCGTCACATCAAGACAGACGACGCGGTACGCATTTCGTTAGCTGTTCATCTGTCGTTTATCTTCGCGTGCAGTTCGTCACGGTACAGCGCGCTTCGAGCCCCAACTGTTATTCGTGCGATCGATATCCAACAATCGACCATCAGGGTCAAGCTCTACGCGAACGAGGTCTTTACCAGTAAACGAATACTCGCGCAAATACTGTCGACTATTCGTACTCCACACTTCGGCCGGATAATCGTAGTCTTTTGTCGTTCCGTCAGAAAACGTGAAACGCGCGCGAATAGGCAGCACTCCGCGCTCACGATTGCCGTACAGCACCGCCACCTTCGAGGTATCTCCCGACTTCCGCACGACGACGGTGTCCACACTCTGATCGAAGCGTGCGTTCTCGACAAACCATTGGCGCCAAAACCAATCCAAGCGACGGCCGGCAACGTCTTCCATGGTGCGAAAGAAATCGGTCGGTGTGGGATGCTTGTAGGCCCAGCGCGCCACGTACGTGCGAAACGCATCGTCGAAGGCCGCTGGTCCAAGAATTTCCTGACGCAACAATTGCAGACCAACACTCGGCTTCACATAGGCGTTCTCGCCGAGCAGCCGTGGGTCAATGCGGTCGGGTCCGATGTTGACGGGCTTATCAATGCCCTGCGCCATGAATTGCTCGACTTGGCGTCGTTCTTGAGCAGCACGTGCCATCTGATCACCCTTTTCAGGGTAGCGACGTGCTTCGGAGAACGTATTGATGAACGTATTGAAGCCTTCGTCCTGCCACATGTACACGCGTTCGTTGCTGCCAACGATCATCGGAAACCACATGTGGCCAATCTCATGCGTCACCACGTTGTATAAATCGTACACATCCTGACTTTTATTTTCCATAGCGACCATCGGGTATTCCATGCCGCTGATCGGTCCTTCGATTGCCGAAATGTGCGGCCACGGATACGGGAACCATCGCTCTGAGTATTCCATGATCGACATGCGCGCCTGATCCGCCGCGTCGTGCCAATTCCCAGCGGCGCTTGGCCGATAATAGGCATACGCCATGATGCCTTTCCAGCTTGAGGCATCCCATTGAAACTCAGGCGACGCCGCCCAGACCGCATCGCGCACATTTTTCGCGAGAAAGCGCCACGTCATCGTGCCCGTTGTACGCGCACGCGCTTTCCCGCTCTTCAAATCGGCCTCGGTGATAAGTCGGATCACCGTGTCTGACTTGGTGGCCAACGTGTGTCGCGCCAACACCGCAGGCGTCAACACCTCGCTCGCATTTTGAAGCGCGCCCGTTGCGGCCACGGTGTAGCCTGCTGGCACGGTGATGGCGAGCGCGTAGTCACCGTAGTCGAGATAAAACTCACCCTGCCCTAAGTACGGCTCAGTATTCCATCCGCGCACGTCGTCGTACACGGCGAGCCGAGGATACCACTGTGCAATTTCGAAGAGTGCGCCATCGCGTCCCATGCGATCCGCGCCATGTTCGGGCACGAGAAAACTCCACGCCATATCAATCGTAGCCGTCTTCCCTGGCGCCAATGGTTCGGCGAGATCGACTTTGGTCATCGTTTCGTTGGGTCGCGACTTGAGCGCGACGTGCTTGCCGCCTTTCGCGCCTGCGGCGACGCCGAGCACTTGCTCGAGCTTTGTGAACACATCGCCGCCCTCGAATCCACGCGCGCCAAAGCGCGAGGCTTCCGGAAAAATGAACGAGTTGAGCGAGTTACTGCGAAACGCGTTCTGTTCCGTTTGCAACCAGATAAACCGGAGCGTGTCCGGTGAATGATTCGTGTAGCGCAGCGTCAACTCGCCGCGCACCGTTTTCGCCGCAGTGTCGAGTGTTGCCGCAATGGTGTAGTCCGCACGATTTTGCCAATAGCGCGCACCCGCGGCGCCACTGCCCGCGCGCAGCTCATTGGCCGTTGGCAAAACGAGCGGTGCAAAAATTGAGGTATCGGCAACGGACATCGGACGCGGACGTTGTGGCGCGGTGGGTTGCGCGGATAGCACAGACGACGCGGCAAACGCTGTCGCCATAGTCCAGACCAACGAACGGCGAGAAAGAAGACAGGACATGTCGTGCACGGTTCGGGTGCGAAGTGGGTGGGGTATGAGGCCAGCGAGAAGTCTAAGGTACGAAGTACCCGCGTGCGCGAAAACAGTGGCGCACGCAAGGACACAACGTTGCGAGTAGTGCGTTCACTGGCGCGTTGCCCCTCCGGTATTCAGTTTTGCCAGATGCCTGACATTCGCTCTACCCCGTTTCACCAGACGCCCGTCTTCCCGCGCGGCTTCCACTGTGCCAGTCGAAATGTTGGTCTCAAGCCGACCGCGCGTGATTTAACGCTGTTTGTCAGCGACGTTGATGCCGCAGCAGCAGCCGTGTTCACGCGCAATCACTTTCCAGGAGCGCCGATTATTCTGGGACGGGAAACCATACGCGATGGAACGTTGCGCGCAATTATCGCCAACAGCAAAGTCAGCAACGTCGCCACCGGCGCGCTCGGCGTTGCGAATGCGCGCCGGATGGCCGCAGCGGCCGCGAGGGAGTTAGGCACCACACCAAACCGCGTGCTTGTCAGTTCAACGGGTGTGATTGGCGTTCCGTTGCCGATAGAAAAAATTGAGCATGGTATCGCGGGCATCATCGAGGAGTTGCAGGATGATCCAATGGTCGGCGCTGAAGGTATTATGACCACCGATACGCATCCGAAAGCGCTGTCTGCATCAGTTGGCGCTGCGACTATTACTTGGGTTGCCAAAGGCTCCGGCATGATTGAGCCAAACATGGCTACGATGTTGGCGTACATCTTTACCGATGCGGCGTTTGATGCGCCAACACTGGACCGTATGCTGCGCCGCGCGGTCAAAGGATCGTTTAACACGCTGTCTGTTGACACCGATACCAGTACGTCCGACACCTGTGCCATTCTCGCCAATGGACTTGCCGGACCGGTCGACGAAGCGGCGTTCTACGAGACGCTTCTGGCAGGCTGTGTGCGCATGTGCGAA
>JANYFO010000251.1 GCA_025362635.1 Gemmatimonadaceae bacterium
ATAGAGGCGATAGTGGCGAAGGGTGCCGATGTCAAGTAGACTTCGAAAGTTGAAAACGTGTCCGCGCGTGAAGTGGCTGATCGAAACGCAAATGCGCTCCGGAATCGCAAGGTTGCGGCGCTAAAGGCGGCGGAAGCAACGCCCGCGTCGGGCACGACGGCCGCGGCCGGTGGGCGTGGTGGGGCGGCTCCTGCACCAGTGGTCGGATCGACGGGCAACTCCATGCCCATCGCTGGCAACGGCGCTGTTGGCAGCGGCGGCGGCGGCGCGCAGCAGGTGACAACCGCGGCAGCTCCAGCGGTCGGTGCAACGATGCCTGCGCCCGCGAGTGGTGCCGGTCGCGGCGGCGCTGGTCCGGCCGGACGCGATTCAGCGGGTGCAGCCAACGGTGGACGTGGCGCGAGCTACGGTGATTTAGTGGGCAACAAAGGCGGATTGACGGCGTTGCATTTTGCGGTCCGGGAAGGGCACGCGGCGTCGGCGCTGGCGTTGCTCAAGGCGGGTGCGGACATCAATCAAGTCACGCAGGGCGATCACACAAGCCCGATTTTATTAGCGACGATCAATGGGCAATTTGATCTCGCGAAGTTGCTCGTCGAGAAGGGTGCCAACGTCAAACTGGCAAGTGATGCGGGTGCAACGCCGTTGTACGCCACCATCAACGTGCAGTGGGCGGCAAAGTCGCTCTACCCTCAGCCGACGGCGCAGACGCAGCAAGTCACGACGCATCTGGAGTTGATGAAGACGTTTATCAAAGCGGGCGCGGACGTAAACGCACGGTTGACGAAGCATCTGTGGTACATGTCGTACAACTTTGATTTGCTGGGTGTAAACACGGCCGGGGCGACGCCATTTTGGCGTGCAGCGTACGGCACGGACGTCGACGCGATGAAGTTGTTAGTTGCGTCTGGTGCCGACGTGAACATTGCGACTCTGAAGCCGGCTGGTCGCGCGCTGAATGCTGATGGTGCGGCTGAAGACAGCACGTCAGGCGCTGATCCGTCAGGCCTTGCACCGATTGCGGCCGGTGGACCGGGCGTCTTTCCGATTCACGCGGCGACGGGTGTTGGGTACGGCGAGGGCTTTGCCGCAAACTCGCATCGCCACGCCCCAGATAGCTGGGTGTCGTCGGCAAAGTATCTCATTGAAGAATTACACGCAGATGTAAACGCGCGTGACTTCAATGGCTACACGCCGTTGCATCACGCGGCCGCGCGCGGCGATGATGAGCTCATTAAGTATTTGCTCTCCAAGGGCGCGGACATCACGGTGCTCAGTCGGAAAGGTCAAACGGTAGCCGACATGGCGAATGGTCCAGTGCAGCGAATTCCGCCGTTCCTTGAGACGGTGAAGTTGCTGGAGAAACTCGGTTCGAAAAACTCGAACAAATGTAAGTCGTGTTGAGCTGCTGATTCAGAATTATCGCACAGTACTTGCCGCCGGTTGAGACGTCTCAATCGGCGGCGCTCTTTTAGAGGCGTCGGTCTCTCATTTTCAGCAGTTTGTCAGGGCGTCCGAATCCGTCAGTCGTCGTGACTTTGCTCGTATTTATGCTGTTCGATCATGCGCTCGGTACCGGCCGCTTTATCTCGCTTTTTGGCCGCACGCATCGCCAAGTTGTGCGTCGACTCCGACTTCACATTGGGCATTGAAAGCAAACGTTCCAGCTCGGCATTTCCACAGGCCGCGCACACCGTGACGGCAGATCCGCGCACAAGTGCTTCAAATTGATGGCCGCAGCTCTTGCAAACGAAGTCGAAAATCGGCATATGGACGTAGGACGTGGGGAAGCGTTTCTGTACAGTGGCTGATCGACGCACCCCGCAGCAAGTGGTCGGCCGCATTGCCGACATCCACACACCGAGAACCCTGATGCCTCTTCGCCAACGCATGACTGCATGGCATACGCTGTTGTTACCCATCGCGCTGTTTATCGCGACCACACCGGTCAAGGCACAAAGCGCTCGCACGGTAGTCGCGCCCGCAGGATCAGCAGCAAACCCAACGCTTTCGGCTGGTATACGTGTGGGCAACATGGTGTTTGCGTCGGGGCAGCTGGGACTCAGTCGCACGGCATCTGATACCACGATTGGTGGTCAAACGCGCCTCGCCCTCGAGTCGACCAAAAAAGTATTTGAAGCCGCCGGCACGTCGATGGCCAATGCGGTCAAGTGCACCGTTTTTCTTATCGACCTGAAAGACTTCGCTGGCATGAACACCGTCTATCGCGAGTTCTTCCCGAGCATGCCGCCGGCGCGTTCTACGGTGGTGGTCGCAGCGCTCGTGTCGGCCGGCGCAAAAATTGAAGTCGAATGCTCGGCGTTTGTGCCATAAACTGCAAACGGCTCACCGCGAATAACGCAAATACCAGCACCAACAAAAACCAAAAAAATTAAGTAAGGCTCATGAAAAACGCGGCGCCGGTTGAGACATCTCAATCTGCGCCGCGTGATTCGTTTTTATGGTTGTGGCAGCTCTTCGCGAAATTCGCGGTCAGCAACTACCTCATTTCGCCGTGGGCCACACTACGCCCTGATTCTTTCGTGTTACCGTACCGATACCTTTGTAAGCAAATTTCTGCAGGCGTTTGCCTTCATACGTTTCGGTCGTGTACACGTTGCCCTTCGTGTCGGTCGCAATACTGTGTACGGCGAAGAATTGTCCCGGCTGGCGTCCACCGTCACCGAAGCTCGTGAGAATTTCCAGCGATTGGCGATCCATCACGTACACGCGTTCGTTTTTGCCGTCCGCCAAGTACATGTATTTTTGCGCGACATCACGCGAGAATGCGATGTCCCAGACCGAGCCATCGCCGCGAGTCGCCGGCGCAATGCGCACTTCTTTCACAAATGACCCGTCCTTCTTGAAGACCTGAATGCGGTCGTTCGGCCGATCACACACATAGACCAACCCATCATTCGACGGCTCGGCGCAATGCACCGGATTTCGAAACTGCTTCGCGAGCGGCGCGTCAGCCACGTACGGCCCGAGGTTCGCGTCATCCGGCTTGTTGCCGTACGCTCCCCAAAAGCGTTTCAACTTCCCCGACGCCATGTCGAGCACCGCGACGCGTTTGTTGCCGTAACCGTCCGCCACAAACGCTTCACCGGCTTTCGTATCGAACGAAATTTTTGCGACACGACCAAAGTGCGTTGAGTCATTGCTGCTCGGCAACTGCTTGGACTTGCCAATCTGCTGCAAAAACTTTCCTTCGTGCGTGAACTTGAGAATATGCGAATCGGCGCGACCGTTGCCGCCAATCCACACGTTATCCTTGTCGTCGATCGAGATGCCGTGATTGGACTCCGGCCAGTCGTACCCTTCGCCTGGTCCACCCCATGCTTTCACCATCGTGCCCGCCGGATCAAACTCAAGGATCGGCGGGGCGGACATACAACATTCGCTGATGGGCGGCGTCGCGTTGGCGCCTGTTTCGGTGCGTTGGTTGAGCGTGGAGTCGCCGCGGTGGATGATAAAGACGTGGTCGCGGGCGTCAACCGCCACGCCAATGACGGAGCCGAGGATCCAGTGGTTCGGCAGGGGTTTCGGCCATACGGGGTCGACTTCAAATCGCGGCGCCTGTACGGTTTGTCGGTCATCCGCGCGTAACGATGCCTGGCCGACCGCTAATCCTACCGCGACTGTTACGAACG
>JANYFO010000253.1 GCA_025362635.1 Gemmatimonadaceae bacterium
AGCGGCTCGTTTCCCATCAGCACGGCCATGATGGCCTTCTGAATGTGCAATCTATTTTCTGCCTCGTCCCACACGACACTTTGCGGGCCGTCAATCACATCGGCCGCCACTTCTTCGCCGCGATGCGCTGGCAAGCAATGCAAAAATATCGCACCGTCGTTCGCGCGCGCCATCATTGCGCGATCCACCTGATATCCGGCAAAGGCGCGCTCACGTTGCTTTTGTTCCTCCTCCTGCCCCATAGACGCCCACACATCGGTCGTCACCACATCCGCACCACTCGCGGCTTCCGCCGGATCGCGCAGCAGCTGCACATCGGCGTGCGCCGCCGCGCGCAAAAACTGAGCATCGGGGTCGAAGCCTTCCGGACAGGCAAGCCGAAGCGCAAACCCTAAGTGCGCGGCCGCTTCAATCCAAGAATTTGCCATGTTATTTCCGTCGCCGATCCACGCGACCGTGCGACCGCGAATGTCACCCAAATGCTGTCGCACCGTGAGCACGTCGGCCAACACCTGACACGGATGTGACAAGTCGGTAAGGCCGTTGATGACCGGTACGCTTCCGTACTCCGCCAACGTCTCCGCGTCGGCATGTGCGAACGTACGAATCATGATACCGTGCACGTAGCGCGAGAGCACACGTGCGGTGTCCTCCACTGGTTCACCGCGTCCGATTTGTACATCGCGCGGCGATAGAAAATGCGCAGTGCCACCCAGCTGCGTTGCGCCAACTTCAAACGAGACGCGTGTGCGCGTACTCGACTTCATAAAAATCATCGCCAGCGCTTTCCCAGCGAGCGGCTTCGCCGTATAAACATGCGTGCGCATCCGCTCGGCCAAATCAAAAAGCGCGAACGTTTCCTCCGTCGTGAAGTCGCAAATGTTCAAGAAGTCGCGATGGGGCGCCGTGTGCATAGAGGGCGAGTGCATGGCGTTAGAGGATGTACTTGCGAAGATCTTCGTCTTCTGAAATAGATTTCAGTCGCTCGTGCACCATGGCCGAGTCGACGGAGACGGGTTCTTTGCCGCCATCGGGGAGTTCGTACAACACGTCCTCTAGAAGCGTCGTCATCACGGTGTGCAGGCGTCGCGCACCGATGTTTTCCATGCGCTCGTTGACGCGCGTCGCCACACGCGCGATTTCAGCAATGCCCTCGGGATGAAATATCAGCGAAGCGCCCTCGGCTTCCACGAGCGCTGCGTACTGCTTTGTTAGCGCGTTTTCCGGTTCCGTCATGATGCGCACGAAGTCTTGTTCGGTGAGTGGCTTGAGCTCGACGCGAATAGGAAAGCGCCCCTGCAATTCTGGAATGAGGTCACTGGGTTTAGAGACATGAAATGCGCCAGCGGCGATGAAGAGGATATGATCCGTTTTCACCATGCCATATCGTGTCTGCACGTTTGACCCTTCGACGATCGGGAGTAGGTCGCGCTGCACGCCTTCGCGCGACACGTCGGGCCCGCCGCCTTGTCCGCGTTCACCGGCAATTTTGTCGATTTCGTCGAGAAATATGATGCCCATTGTCTCGACGCGCTCGAGCGCATCGGTGGTGACGTCGTCCAAATCGATGAGCTTATCGAGTTCTTCATCAAGTAGGATTCGACGGGCTTCGGTAATCTTCACGGTGCGTTTCTTTTTACGCTTCGGCATCATATCGCGAAACCAATCGCTAATACTGTCCATACCTTCGGGTGCGCCCGGGGTCATGACGTTGTTCATTCCGGGTCCCGATTGCGTCACCTCCACTTCGACCTCGCGTGCATCGAGTTGTCCGTCAAGCAAGAGCAGTTTCAACTTGTCGCGCGTGCGCCGATGGCGGTCTGCGGTGTTGGTGGCATCGGTGGAAGCGGACGTGTCTTCCGTTGACGGCACGTCGCCGGTCGGCGATGACGTGGGCGGGGGCAACAGCAAGTCAAGCAGTCGCTCATCAACTTTTTCGTTGGCGAGATCCTCCACTTCGCTTTCGCGCTCCGTGCGCACCATGTCGATCGCGCTTTCCACCAAATCACGAACCATCGATTCGACATCGCGTCCGACGTAGCCGACTTCGGTAAACTTTGACGCTTCAACTTTCGTAAATGGAGCGCCCGCCAATTTCGCGAGACGGCGAGCAATTTCCGTCTTCCCGACGCCCGTGGGGCCAATCAAAATAATGTTGTTGGGCGAAATTTCATTGCGTATCGACTCGGGCGCCCGCTGTCGACGCCAGCGATTGCGCAACGCAATGGCAACCGACTTTTTCGCGTCGGCTTGCCCAACAATGTAGCGGTCGAGCTCTGCGACAATTTGCCGAGGGGTAAGATCGGCGAGCCGAGCGATTGCTTGTTCGGTACGTGGAGTTGCCATCTGTAACGCTAACGCCGCGCGTGGTGTTGGCGAAGCGTCTGGAGCAACGCGGGAGCGAAACTAGACGACCAGAGCGACGTAGAGGATCCGTAGGTTTTGGATGGCTGCCCCTCGACTGGAGTTATTAATGTCTGTTTTTTACCTGCGCGCGCTTGCTGCTGCTCTTGTCGTGTTTGGTCCACTTGCGACCAACGCACAGTCCGCGATGGG
>JANYFO010000290.1 GCA_025362635.1 Gemmatimonadaceae bacterium
CTCGCAATATCGTGGCGCTTGCGTGTGTGATCATGGCCGCGTGCGGTTGCCCAGCAGATCTTACCATTCATTCGTCACCCACCAGCCAAACATTACGAGTCGGTGAAAGCTTTACACCCATCGTCAGCTTGAAAGGTTGCCTCGATACGGAACCAGTCTCCGATGTTGTGCGGTGGTCATCATCCGATACGATTGTGGCGATCACCAACGCCTCCACCGGGCTGACCACCGCGCGGCGGCCCGGCACGGCCACGATTTCGGCCGAAGGGATGACATATCTCTCCTCACGCAAGTGCCGCTCACGGTCGTGCCGTAGCAGCAGGAACGGCCGCGCGGCCGACGCAGGTAGTCAGGCCGCCGCGCGTGACACCGCCGCACCGTTCGCATGCGCCGACATTGGCGCGCGTTCACTAAAGTCAGCGATCACACCGCTCACCGCAAATTCCGCCGTATGTCGCAACACCACGGCGCGCATGCGGGCCGCCGTTTGCGAAAGCTGCGCTGCACTGCGCGATAGTTCATCGATGCTTGTGCGTTGTGCTGCTGACGCTGTCGCCGCACGTCGCGCACCATCCACGGCGCGTTCGGCGGAGCCGTCAAGCGCATCGAACGCTTCGGCAACGCCCGTCGAGAGCATCGCCTGCGAATTCGCCAACGCGGCCACTTCATCGCTGTGCATCGCAATGCGCGTGATGCCATCCACCATTGCGCTCAAGGCACGCGTGGCGTCGCGCGCGATGGTGCCAGCACCCGCAACTTCTCGCGCCGTCGTGTCCATCGAGCCGACAGCGCCATCGATATCCTCGCGCACCCGCTGCACGGTTGTGGCAATCACTTTTGCTGCCAGTGCACTCTCGGTGGCCAATTTACGAATCTCGTCAGCCACCACCGCAAATCCCATCCCTTGATCGCCAGCGCGGGATGCTTCAATGGCCGCATTCAATGCCAACAAATTGGTCTGTCGCGCAATACGTGACACCGTCGCGACAAAATCGCCAACGCGTTCGGACGCGGGTGCGAGAAGGCGCACGCGTGCCGCGGACGCATCGACATCATGTCCAACGCGCACCAACGTGTGCGACGCACGCTCAATCGCTTCACGACTCACCGATGCGGCTTGATCAACGGCGTGTGCCTCTTGCGCCATCACATCGGCTTTCACACGCGTTGCATCAGCGGTATGCCGCGCTTGATGTCCGGCAACGACGCCTTCGCTGGCGCGACCACGGGCCTGTCCAATTTCTTCACTAAGTTCGTGCGCGCCGGTGGCAACGTCGCCTGCCCGACGTTGCAAAACGCTGGCAGCACTATGTACTTGAATCGCGACGGCCGCTAATTCTTCGGCCTCGCGTTGCGTGGTGTCGATAAGCAACGTGAGTTCATCGAGCATGCCGTTGTAGCTGCGTTCGAGAAAACCCAATTCATCGTGATACTGTGCATCAGCGCGCGCGCGTAAATCACCTCGCTCCACCTGTGCCATGCGCTCACGCGTGCGGCGAATACGCGTGATCAATCGCGAGGGCAAGCGAATGACTTGCTGCGACACAACCATCAAGAGCACGGCGGCCAACAGCACTTGAGGCCACGGTGCTGCCTGCATTGGATGCGCGAGACTGTACCCCCAACTCGCGACGAGAAACCCAAAGGTCGAGGCGAGCGTCGTGATGTAGCCGAGCGTCGGTCCGCGATCAAACGAGTACGGGACAATGGCCAACATGTACGTCAGCACTAAGACCGGCGCGCCAAACAAATACACCACACTACTTATGAGAATCGTATCAAAAATTGCGAACACATAACGCAGCCACCAGCGATACAACGTGGGGTGTACACCAATGGCCACCAGCACCCAGTTCGCACAAATCGCGACGCAAAACATGGCACCGGCCGACAGCACCGGTACTTGCGCGAGGCCGAGCTGTGTGCCGGCGATGAGCACAACGGCAATAAAAATTGCGCTCCAAAAACGGCGATTCGACGCCGTGCGAAATGTCGCAACATCTTTTGCGCGCTCTTCCTCGAAGAGGTTGAGCGTGACGTACGGGGTGGGTTGGTATGGTGTGGGCACGGCATCCTGGGGTGGCGGTCACGCCCTCAATGCGGGCGTCTCTCCGAGGAGGACGCCCGACAACCCCAATGGGTCTCGCCTGTTGCGTCGCGCCGGGAACTACGCCGACATGAGCACCACGAGTTGGGAGGCCTTCACCATGGTGAGCACTTGGAGACCTGCGGCCTCAAGTGCCTCACGTCCACCTTCTTCACGGTCGACCAATGCCAGTACGCCAAGCACCGTTGCGCCGGCCGCTCGTACTGCCTCAGCAGCCTTAAGTGCGGAGCCCCCGGTGGTGATGACGTCCTCGATTACCACCACGCGATCACCGGCAACAAACGGCCCTTCGATAAGGCGACCGGTGCCATGTTGTTTGGCCTCTTTGCGCACCGTGAACGCGCGCAACATCTCCCCGTCACCTTGCTCGTGCGCGAGGGCGCTCGCGTGCGCAATCGCGTACGACACGGGATCTGCGCCGAGCGTAAGTCCGCCGATGGCCTCGACGGGCCAACCACTAGCGCGGAGTGCGGCGAGTCCGACGCGTCCAATGAGCAACAGCCCTTCCGGGCTCATGGTGGTGAGTCGACAATCGATGTACAACGAGGAGCGGCGCCCGGAGGCCAGCACAAAATCGCCCCGCTTGGCCGAACGAACGGCGAGCAGGGCGATGAGACGTGCGAGAGCTGATTCAGTCACGCGGGGAGGGTTAACGTCCAAACAGCCCCTTCATCTTACCAAACAAGCCAGGTTTGTTCTCAGCACTATCGCGGATGCATGCGGGTGGAGTGTCACTGGCCGCGAGCGAAAACGCGGCGGAAAATTCGGATACTGAGGCGTATCGATCTTTTGGCGCTTTGGAAAGCGCCTTCATGATGACCGCTTCAATTGACGGCGCGAACGTGAGCGACGGCTTGGCCTTGTTCAACGCAACCGGCGGCTGCGTGAGCAATTGCGAAAATAGTTCGCGCGGCGACTTGCCGGTGTACGGCAGTGTTCCGGTGAGCAGAAAATAGGCAATTGTGGCCAGCGAATACTGATCGGCGGCGGGACCGACCAATTCACCGGACAGCGCTTCCGGCGCCACGTACATCAGCGTGCCAACGAAAAAGCCAGCCCGGGTGAGCCGTTGATCCGGTGCCGCATCCGTGTCAGCCGCAATACCGAAGTCGAGCAGTTTGACATGACCAGACGCCGGATCGTACATGACGTTTTCGGGCTTCAGATCGCGATGCACGATCCCCGCATCATGCGCGGCCTGCACGGCGCCGCAAATTTGCGTCATGATTTCGGCCACTTCTTTTGACGGCAGCGGCCCCGACCGCTCGGCATGCTTGTCGAGAATTTCACCAGACGCCCACTCGATCGCGAGGTAGTAGCGATCGCCATCCGACTGCCCGTAGTCTAGGGTGCGAATGATATTGGGGTGTTGTACTCGTGCGCCGAATTGCGCCTCGCGCAAAAAACGCGCAACGGCGGTTTTGTCGTGCTGCAGTTTGTCGCGCAGCACTTTCAGCGCAACGGTTCCATGTTGGGCATGGTCCGCGCGAAAGACGGTTGACGTTCCGCCTTCACCAACCTTCCCGCGAACCGTATAGCCGGCCAGCGTCGTTCCAACTATCGTCTCGATGGGCACGCGCCCAACGTAACGCGCACGACTGGTGGTGTGCAAGACAGGTTGAAGCAAAGTTGCAAATTTGTACCGTTTTCCTTTGTCAATCATCGCTGAAGGGCAACATCGGGCATGATTGGCGGTAGAATCCTCTTCGTGTTTTGTACGATCTCTTTCCCAGCCGGGAGCTCTAAGCCGCATGCATCAGTCACGTCTCGTCGCGCGCCTCGGCGTGCCCGCGTTTGTGATCCTCGCGACTGCGGGGTGCGCAGGCCACCGGGCCGTTGGGTCGGCCCGCCCCGCTTCTACCGTCGCGGGTGGTAGCACACCGGGTGCACCGGCGACGGCCGCCGCTAACGATATGCAACGTATTTATCGTGGCATGGGACTCGTGGCCGGTACCGGTGCTATCCCCTTTGTCGCCTCTGTTTCGTTTTTGCGCTCACCGTCTCCCGACAGCACGCTGGTGCTGATTGCGCTGTCGATGCCTTCGCGCGCACTCGGCTTTGCTCGTGAGGGGGAGCGCTACGCGGCGAATTATGTTGTGCGGCTGGAGCTTCGACAGGGCACCAGCGTTGTACGCACCTTGGAGTCCAAAGAAGCCGTCCGTGTGCCAACATTTCGCGAAACGTCGCGCACGGATGAGAGCATCATCTGGCAGCAATTCTTGCGCGTCGCACCAGGACGGTACACGCTTTCGCTCGGCGTCAAAGACGAGTCGAGCATTCGGTCCGCCTCTGAGGATGCGTCTATCGAGGTGCCGCGACTTTCGTCCGGCGCACTGGGCTCGCCAATCGCCGTCTACGAAGCCATTCCACGCTCATCGGTTGAGTCGCTGCCGCGCATTCTTGCACGCCCACGAAGCACTGTCACCTTCGGCACCGATTCGGTGTTGCCCGTGTACGTGGAGGCGGTTGGCGTCGATGCGCCGACCAGCGTGAAGACGCGGATTCTTGGCGAGGGCGATCAAGTACTGTGGGATCTGACAACGGAGCTACCACAACGCGGTGCGACCCGGAGCGCAACGGTGAACATCCCCGTGGTGCGCATGGGCATTGGTGTGAGCACGCTGGTCGTGACATCGGCGGGACGTCCGGATACCGTGCGAACGCGCATCCTCGTCAGTCTTGGCGATGACCTGCCGATTGCGTCGTTCGATGAGATGATCACCTATCTCAAGTATTTTACGACCGCCGAACGCTTGCGCACCTTGCGGGATACACCGGCCGCAGGGCGGGCCGAGGCGTGGACGCAATTTTTGAAGTCCACAGATCCGATTCCAGGGACGCCAGAAAACGAAGCGCTGCGGGATTATTTTATACGCATCCGTACGGCAAACCAACGATTTCGTGATGACGCGCAAATTGGCTGGATGTCCGATCGCGGTGTCGCGTTTGTCGGACTAGGCGATCCCGATAACATTTACGATTCGGGCATGAACGACGCGAATGCACGCGTCCGTCAACAAGTCTGGGAGTACCGCGAGTTGCGTCTCAACCTCGTCTTCATCGATCAAACTGGATTTGGTCGTTGGCGTCTCAATCCGCAAAGCATGTCTGAACTTCAAAACGCGATCCGCCGCAGGTTGTCCAGTCGTCCGTGAGTGAAGTTACCCGCCCCAACGCCCCGCGGCTCTTCCTCGTCGATGGCTATGCGCTGATCTACCGCGCGTTTTTCGCGCTGATGACGCGTCCACTCTCGACCAGTCGTGGCGAAAACACGTCTGCCGCGTGGGGTGTCGCAAACTTTTTGAAACGGTTGATTGCCGTGCACAAGCCCGAGCTGTTGGGGTGGGTGCATGATGCGGGTGCGTCCTTTCGCGAGGAGTTATATCCCGAATACAAGGCCACGCGAGAAAAGCTGACCGACGAATTGCAGGCCGATTTTGATCAAGGTCTTGAGCGCATTACGCAGCTTCTTGCCGCATATCGCATACCGGTGTTGGCCGTCCCAGGTTTTGAAGCTGATGATGTCATTGGCACCTTAACCGCGCGCGGCGTGGAAGCGGGGTACAACGTTGTCATCGTCTCCGGCGACAAAGACTTTCAGCAGTTAGTCCGTCCGGGGGTGTGGTTGCTCAACCCGGGGCGTGGCGGTCCAGCGAGTGTCGAAGAGCAGTGGGTGAGTGTAGAGAATGGGAGCGTGCGACTGGGTGTGCCACCGGAGCGTGTGATTGACTATCTCGCGTTGGTGGGTGATACGTCCGACAACGTGCCCGGCGTGCGAGGTATCGGCGAGAAAACCGCACAAGAGCTGATCGGACAATTCGGTGCGCTCGAAAATATTCTTGCGCATGCGAGCGAGATAACCAAAAAACGCCCTCGTGAAGCGTTACTCGAGCATGCGGCATTAGCGCGCTTGTCGAAGCAGCTTGTCACCATTCAGTGCGACGTCCCCGTCGCGTTTGATCCGGCGACACTCACTGTCGGTACGCCGGATACCCAAGCGTTGCGACACTTGTTTCTCGAGCTCGAATTTGCGTCGCTGCTCAAGGAGCTCGGAGGTGCGGTGCCAAGTGCGTTGTCGTCGGCTGCAGCGCACGATGCGTTAGGTGCAACGACCGCTGTGCCGTCAGCCCTTCCGCTTCGACCATCTTTTGATGCCTCGCGACTTGCTGCACCGGATTCACGTCTTAGCGAAAGTGGCGTTGCTGTTCTTGTTGATGCGCGCTACACCACGGTGCACACGCTCGAGGCGCTTGATGCATTGTTAGTACGTGTCCGTGAGGTTGCGTGTATTGCGGTAGACACGGCGACGATCAACGAGGTGGGCGCACCCGCGAGCGTCGATGCGATGCGCGCAGTGTTGGTTGGTATATCGATCGCGGTGGCGCCGGGTGAAGCGTATTATCTCCCGTTCACACATCGTCGCGATGATGGTGGTGGAAATCTTGCGCTGTTGTCGGGCGATTCTGGCATTGCGGGCCGTCGAATCAGTGCGGGCGTGCACGAGCCAAAAAACCTTCCTGCGTTTTCCGCGCCGGAACTCGCGCCGCTGCGAGCGATGCTCGAAGACGTGACGGTGGCAAAGGCCGCGCAAAACGCGAAGTATGATGTGCTGGTGTTCCGCGGAGCAGGTGTACATCTGCGTGGTCTCGTGTTTGACACGATGCTCGCGAGTTATGTCCTAGATCCTAGTCGCCGGTCGCATGGAATTGACGGGCTGGCGCTTGAATTTACGGGCCACACCATGACGTCCTACGAGCAGCTCTGCGGTAAGGCGCGCTACCAATTGCCGTTTGATGTTGTTCCTACGGATGTGGCGCGCGACTACGCGTGTGAACATGTCGACGTGGTGCTTCGATTGCGCGCGCTGCTCGAACCGGCACTCTTGGCGCACGGGATGCGTGATTTATTTGCGCAGATCGAAGTGCCGCTGGTGGACGTGCTCGCGGACATGGAGTGGGAAGGTATCGCAATCAATCTGGAGTGGTTTCAATCGCTGAAAACACGATTTCGTGCAGAGCGTGAGAAAGTAGAACAAGCCATCTACTTCGAGGCAAAAGAACAGTTCAACATCAACTCTAATCCGCAGTTGCGCGTGATTCTGTTTGACAAACTTGGATTGCCGGTGAAGAAGAAAACGGCGACCGGGGCGAGTACGGATGCAAGCGTGTTACAAGAATTGGCTGAGGAAGGCCATGTATTGCCCACGTTGTTGATGGAGTACCGCGAGTTGTTCAAGCTCGAAGGGACATATATCGACGCGTTACCAAAGCTGGTACATCCGCGTGATCATCGACTGCACACATCATTCAATCAAACCGTCGCGGCAACCGGTCGATTGTCGTCGACCGATCCAAACTTGCAAAACATCCCCAATCGTCGGGAACTCGGTCGCGAAATCCGTCGCGGTTTTGTGCCGCGCACTGGATGGCTGCTGTTGTCGGCGGACTACTCGCAGATCGAGCTCCGTTTACTCGCGCATATGTCAGGTGACCCGTCGTTCGTCGCCGCGTTTAACGCTGGTGGGGACATTCATCGTCAAACGGCGGCAGTTATTTTTGGCGTTGAGCTGGCCGACGTGACGAGCGACATGCGCGCTCGAGCAAAAACGATCAACTTCGCAACGATTTATGGGCAGGGTGCGCATGCGCTTTCCCGTCAACTGCGTATTCCGCATGCGGAAGCAAAAGCGTTCATCGATACATACTTCGAACGCTTCGCCGGCGTGCGCAGTTTTCTCGAACGCTGCGTCGCGAATGCGAAAGCGCACGGGTATGCGGAAACGCTGTTTAAACGTCGTCGCTACATCCCAGAGCTCAAGGAACGCAACCACAATATGCGTGCATTTGGCGAACGTGTAGCGGCCAATGCGCCGATTCAAGGATCTGCTGCTGACCTGATCAAGATTGCGATGATTCACGTGCAAAACGCCCTCGAATCTGAGCATCTCGCTTCGCGGATGCTGTTGCAAGTTCACGATGAATTGGTCTTTGAATTACCGCCGGACGAAGAGCAGACGCTCAGGACGCTTGTCAAACGGGAAATGGAGCGCGCAGCGACGCTAAACGTTCCGCTACTTGTCGAAATGGGCGTTGGAAGTAACTGGGTCTCGGCCAAGTCGTAGTTGGCGGGACGTCGCGCTCTTGCACTTTGCACGGAATGCCGAGGCGTGCGAGACTTATTTAGCAATTTGATTGTCGGGATAATTTTGCAACGTGTTGTTTTGCAACGACTTACGATTTGCGGCAAATTTCGGCATCACCATTGCTTTGTGATGACTTCACATCGAGGAGCCGAGACTGAACTGTCGACGCTCGTCGCCAGTTCGGGCGAGCACTTTGGCCGATTCCCCAGGACCGCGCATGCAACGCTCGACAACATCTCGAGGGTTTACCCTCATTGAATTGCTCATCGTGGTTGTGATTATCGGCATTCTCGCCGCGATCGCGATTCCGAAATTTTCGCAGACGAAGGGCAAGGCGTATGCAGCGTCGATAAAGAGTGATCTGCGCAATCTGTCGAAGTCCGAGGAAGACTTTTTTTACTTCAACGAGACGTACACGGGCACGGTCGCCGGGCTGAATTTCGCGCCGTCGAACGGGGTCCAGCTAACCATCGTGGAAGCAAACCCACGGGGTTGGTCTGCCACAGCGACGCACCCCTCGGCGGCGCCGCTCACCTGTTCGGTTTTTTATGGACAGGCGGCGCCGGTGGCTCCGGCGGTGGCAGAGGGCATTTTGAGCTGCCAATAAGCTCGAGCGCTGGCACTCACTGTAAACGCCGATCCTGCAACCGGGTCGGCGTTTGTCGTTCGGCGAGATTGAGGGGAGCGGGAATGGCTGTTCGTGGGCTGACGAGCGTATTCTCCTTTCCTTATGCCTCTCGAGCGTCTTCCCAGCATTGCCGATGATCCGATCAGCGCGCGACGTGTGGCGCGTTTGCGCGAACTCAATCGCGTATCAGGCGCGCGCGAGTTTGTGCGTCGTTACGACGGTATGGTGCACGCGATGGACGGGGGGCTGTGGCTTCACCGTCATCAATGGCAGGGACGTGCTATGGTGCATCTCGTCAGCACAAATCGCGAGCGCCTGCTAGCGTATGGCGCAGCGCTTGGCATTCCGTCCGGTCGTTTGCAACACAAGGCGCTCAAGGATCCGCGTACCACGATACGATGCGCCGCGTGGCACTGGGATCTCGGAGGACCGGTTTTACCGCCGCGCGATGACGTATTGTTCCACCGCGACGACGGGTAGGTGCGCTACAGGCCTAGCAAGCGTGCATCGGCTGCACGCGCGACGCGTTCTCCTTCCTTGACGTTGACCATCGCGAGCAAGACGCCACCGATCACGAAAAATGCGATGACGGAGAGTATTGCGCCGCGACTTGAGCCGGTTCGCCCAATGGCAATGGAAAAGACGAGTGGCCCAAGGATGCCGCCAAATTTCTCGAACACTGAGTAAAAGCCGAAAAACTCGCCGCTCTTGTGCTTTGGAATCATGTTCGCAAAGAGCGATCGACTAAGCGCTTGCGTACCGCCCTGCACGAGCCCAACGAGAATGGCGAGTATGTAAAATTCACGCGCACTCGTCATCTGATATGCGAAGATACAAATGCCGGTGTAGACCAACAGTCCGAGAAAGATCGACAGGCGCGCGCCGATCTTTCCGGCGAGCATTCCAAACGCGAACGCGAACGGAATGCCGATGAACTGTACGAGCAGAATTGCCGTGATGAGATCGGACTGTCCGATACCAATTTCTGTACCAAACACACTGGCCATTTTGATAATGGTTTGAATACCATCGTTGTAGATGGTAAAGGCGAGCATCGTTAACGCTGCTTGTTTGTATCCACGCAATTCACGCAACGTTTCGCCGAGCCGTGTGAACGCGACTTTGAATGCATTTTCGGTGGATGTTTCGTCTGCCTCGAGTGTGCGAGCGGGTTCGGGTACCGTGCGCAGCACGGGAATGGAGAAGACCAACCACCAGATGGCGACGGACACGAACGCGAGTCGCGCTGGAAGTGTTGTCTGTGCGGCCGTGAGGCCGTCACCGTGCGGCAATCCGAACGCCCCTGGATTTGAGATCCACGCCAAGTTGAGCGCAAGCAACAGTCCGCCGCCGATGTACCCGAGTGCGTATCCCGCTGTGGAGACGCGATCCATTTCGGTATCGCTCGCAATGTGCGGTAACAGCGATTCGTAAAATGTCATGCTCCCAGTGGCGCCGCCTAATGACAGTACAAAAACAATTGATGCGAACAGAACTTGCCCACGACTGATAAAAAACATTGCGGCGGTCGCGGACACTCCGATGAGCATGAAGGCGACCAGAAACTTTTTCTTTGCCGCGCGATAGTCTGCAATCGCGCCAAGAAATGGTGCAAGAACGGCGATGAGTATGGCACCCACGGTGTTTGCATTACTCCACCACTGCGAGGCCTGCGGTGGTGAAAGATGTCCCGCGGCCACTTTGACAAAATAGATTGGAAAAACCGCTGTCATGATGGTGGTTTGTACAGCTGAGATCGCCCAGTCGTACATCGCCCACGCACGGAGCTCACGCCGGTGCAATCCGAGCGCGTTGAGAAATCCGGACGATGCGGGGCGAGAAGAAGTCATGACGTGTCTCGTAAAGGGAGGCGTACTACAGCAGATTAGTGTCTGTGTCGATTCACGTTCTGTCCAGCCTACGCGGCCGTTTTTCGCGTCACGCTTTTATTGCGCGCCGCTCAGGCACGCGAGCGGTGCTCGCGTGCGGTTGTGTCAGCGCTGTGCTTTCGAGCGTGGCGTGCGATCGGGCGCGGAGTGCGTCCAACATGGATTCAAGCGCAACCGTACACACGATCACCCGGCCGGACAGCACTGCTACCATTGTTGCCGGGAGCGGGTGGAATGTGGATGCGGGACCGCTGATGATCCTCCCTACGGTCGACGGGGGCCTCACCGCTGGTTCGTTGCTACGACCAGAAGCAACCGAACTTACAGTTGGTGATACGATTGGCGTTGGTCGTTCGGTTGGTGACGGACGCATCGAACTGTTTTCGCGCAGCGGTCCCGTTGGCGTCGCTCGATTCACGGTGGCTGCGGCACCCCGGATGGACGAAGGCTGTACGGCGTGGCCGGTCGCACGACTCTCCAGTGCTGCGAGCGCGCCGATTCGTCCGTGGACAGCAGCATTCGTTGCTGGACATGTCGTTTCCATTCCGCTGGATTCCATTGAAGGTCTTGCACCGCGTGACTCCGTGCGACTCGCCGCTGACCTCACGCGCCTCGCTTCAGGTTTGCGGGATGATACCAGTGCAACATTTCACGGCTTACCATTTGTCGTCTTGCGTGCAAATCGCGCGCGCGGACTTGATACGACGTTCATTGTGGCAACGCTCGCGCGACACGTCAATCAAGAAGACGCACCGCGAGAGGAGCGACTCGTGATTGTAGTGAACGTGGTGGGCGAGGATGCGAAGAATTGGACGGTCGCGTGGCACGAACGCGCGGCTGGACGTGAAGACGATCTCGTGGTGGCCGAACCGTTGATGGCGTTTTACACGGCGCGCACCAAGAATGTGCATTTGCTCTTCGGTCGCGACGATGGCGTCGCGCTTGGTGCTGCTCTGCTCACGCGCGATGCTCGCGGATGGCACGTGCTGTGGGAAAGTGCTGTCGCTGGCTGTAACTAAAGGTCACGAATATGTCTCGAGCTTTTTTGCGTGACGATGCGGAAGGAGAAATGCCGCGCCGTAACTACGACCTCCCGCCGCGCGATGATCCCGCGTACGATCGCGTGGCTGCCCGTGCGTTGCTTGAAGCGGCACGCGTGGGCGAAACACAACTCGCCGAACGCGCGACGGGCTACTACTGGGGTGAACCCGCGCTTCGTCCGTATGTCGAAGCCATGCTGATTGAGGCCGAACACGCGAAAGACGACCGCTTGGAGCAAGTCGCGCGACGGTTCCTGCGATAATGAATTCCTCAACAGAGTTTTCCCTGACGTTGGGCGTTCAACTCGTGTGGTTGTTCACGCTCGCTATTCCCGTCGCCTGCGTGGCGTGGACCGTCACGCATGAAGAACTATTCCGCGAGCCGCGCGACTATTTTGCCGAACGCAGCGTCGCCGCGACCCACTGGTATACGCGCAAGTTCTTCTACCTCGGCACGTGTGAATACTGTTTCAGTCACTATGTAGCGTTGGGTGCAGTGCTCTTGACCAATTTTCATTTGTTATTGAGCGACTGGCGTGGCACGATCCTGGCTTGGCTGGCGGTCGTTTGGGTAGCCAATCAGTACATGGGTATTCACGGACGGCTGCGGCTCGGCATCAAGAGTCAGCGCACCGAGATCCGCATGTTGGAAGAGCACCTGGAGACGAAGGAGTAAACGAAAAGCTCGAGCGCCTGCGTGACGGAAACCGTATACTGGACAGCGTTGGTTGTGCATTCACGCTTATCCCGTCTACCTATGCGTCCGTCTCGCTGGATTCTTCGCGCCGCCGCGCGCGCCGTGCTCGTGCTTTCGCCGTTTGCGTCGTTGGTAGCGCAGAACTCGGTCTCGTCCGCGAACGTGAGCGCCGTAACGACACCTCCTGCGTCGCGCGCGAAGCGCGTGTTAACCCTTGGTGACTACGGTTCGTGGAATCGCATCAATAGTGCAACACTGTCGGCGGACGGACAGTGGATGGCGTTTGCTTACCAACCCAACGATGGCGAGGGCACACTGCATGTGCGCGCGATTGATGGTGAGAAGCGGTACAGCATTCCCAGTGGCTCGCAGCCAACATTTACAGACGATGCGAAGTGGATGGGCTATTTCGTAAGTCCGCCTGAGCGTCGTGCGGGCGTCGGTGGTCGTGGTGGTGTGCCTGCGTTAGTACCACCGACCGGACGCGGCGCGAATACAGCGCCACCAGTGGCAACGCCAACGCGCCGTTTCGAACTTCTCGACCTTGCCACAGGCGAAAAATCGCTGATTGCGAGTGCAGCGACCGCCAAGTTTTCAAAGAATTCGCGATGGCTCGCGGTGCGCACCAATAAGGCGGTCACTGATGCAAAGCAGAGCGGCGCCGATCTCCTGGTGCGCGATTTGTCGACAGGTGCCATGCGCAACATCGGCAACGTGAATCTTTACGATTTCGATCAGTCGGGACGTTTCCTCGCGTACACTGTCGATGCCGCCGAGCACTTAGGAAACGGGCTTTATCTCGTTGATCTTGCGGCGAACGAAACGCGCGTGCTGTCCAGCGCTGCGAAGGATTACGACCAGCTTGTATGGAGCGACAGCGGTAAGCACATTGCCGTGTTGCGCGGCGAGAAAGCGACGGACAGGAAGCAAAAGGACAACACGCTGCTCGCGTGGACTGATGTTGGCACGCCAAAGATGCATGCGATTGAGTTCGATCCCGCGAAGGAGGCAGCGTTTCCGAATGGATTTGTGTTAAGTGAATTTTCTACGCCACGCTTTACCAAAGATGGCGCGCGGATCTTTCTGGGCATTAAAGAGCAGGACCCTGAAGTGGTGAAGTCGGATGAGCCGCAAGCCAACGTCGATGTCTGGCACTGGAAAGATCCGGAACCGCAATCGGTGCAGATGGTTCGACTCACGCAGGATCGTCGAGCGACGTATTCGGGCGTCTTGCAACTCGTGACCGCAAAGTTTTTGCGCTTGGCTGATTCGTCAATGCGCACCGTGCAGCCCACGGCCAACGCGCACTGGGGCATTGGTCGTCTCGACGCATCGTATCGTGGTGAAGTGTCGTGGGGTGGTAGTCGCGCCGATTACTATCGCGTCAATCTGGAGACTGGCGAGCGCACGCTCATCGCCAAGGCGCTCTCGCGCACGATGGGTACGTCGCCCGACAGCAAGACATTTCTGTATTTGCAAAATGGACACGTATACGCGTACAACTTCGAGCGCGCGCAGAGTGTGCAGATTGATGCGTCGGCCAAGCGCAGCTTTGTCGATGCGGATGATGATCATCCGTATGAGCGTCCGATTTACGGCGTGGCGGGGTGGTCGCGCGATGGCAAGTCGGTATTGCTCAACGACCGGTTCGATATTTGGCAGCTCGCGCTTGATGGCAGTGCGGCGACAAATCTCACGGGTGGCGTAGGCGATGCGCAGCAAATTCGCTTTCGCGTTGCGCGTCTTGATGCGGCGGCCGGCAGTCGTGGACGCGGCGGCGCTGCGACCGACGATGATGCGGGGCTCGATCTGACGAAGCCGCTGACGCTGTCCGCGTACGGCGAGTGGACGAAAAAATCCGGCTATTGGCAAGTGGTCGCGGGAAAGACGCCGACGCCGATGGTGTGGGCGGACAAGGCGATCGGGCAAGCGATAAGGTCCGAGCGCGGTGATCGCGTTTTGTATACCCAGCAAACGTTTGGTGAATTCCCCGATTGGTGGGCGTCGTCGACGGCGTTTGCTGCGCCGAAACGTGTCACCGATGCAAACCCACAGATCGCAGAATTTGCGTGGGGCAGCAAAGTGTTGGTGGACTACACCAATAGCAAAGGCGTGAAACTGCAAGGGACGCTCACGTTACCGGCGAACTACGATCCGAGCAAGAAATATCCGATGCTCGTATTTTTCTACGAAAAAATGTCGAACACGCACCACCAGTTTTCCGAGCCGGTCTACGATGATCGACCGCACATGTCCACGTACGCGAGCGACGGCTATTTGATCCTGCAGCCCGATGTCGTTTACGAGATTGGCAAACCGGGATCGTCGGCGCTGGATTGCGTGACGAGCGCGGTGAAGCGGGTCATCGCGCTTGGCTATGCCGATCCTCAACACATCGGTCTGCAAGGTCATAGCTGGGGCGGGTACCAGTCGTCGTTCATCATCACGCAAACGAATATGTTTGCTGCGGTCGTCACGGGCGCGCCGCCAACAAATCTCATCTCGTTTTACGATCAGTTGTATAAGCAGACCGGCACCGTGCAACAGGGCATCATGGAGCTCGGGCAAGTGCGCATGGGCATCGACAGCACGCCATGGACGGCGAAGGCGTTGTACGAAAGTCAGTCGCCCGTGCACAACGTGCAAAAGATCAAGACGCCTTTTCTCATTCTGCAAGGCACGGAGGACGGCGCAGTGGATTGGGTGCAAGGACTCGAGTACTTCAACGCCGCGCGACGGAATGGTAAGGAAGTGATCTTTCTTTCATATCCGGGAGAACCGCATCATCTCGCGAAGAAGGAAAATCAGAAAGACTTCCAAGTCCGGATGAAACAGTTCTTCGATCACTACCTGAAAGATGCGCCATCCCCGACGTGGATGACCGAGGGCGTCCCGCAAGTGCGTAAAGGTGGACCGATTCAATAGTACACGGCGAATGAACGTCACAACGCAAGCCGTAGCATCGCGACCACGCGCGCTCTAATTTGCTCGGCCCATGACTGACGCTCTCTCGCAGGACATCGTCGCGCGTGTCGCGACTGAACTTTCGCTCGCACCGCAACAAGTGCGCGCCACGCTCA